>JBEVMD010000344.1:0-6560 GCA_040508835.1 Duganella sp.
TTCAACGCCATCGTCGGCCCGCGCCCGATCGGCTGGATTTCTTCCCGCTCTGCCTCCGGCGTCCTCAATCTCGCCCCCTACAGTTTTTTCAACGCCTTTAATTACACGCCGCCACTGATCGGTTTTTCCAGCATCGGCCGCAAGGATAGCCTGCGCAATATCGAAGAGACCGGAGAGTTCGTGTGGAACCTGGCCACGCGTCCGCTGGCCGACGCCATGAACGCCAGCTGCGCCCCGGCGCCGCCCGAAGTCGACGAATTCGCACTGGCCGGCCTGGCCACGGCGCCATCGCGGCTGGTCGATGTGCCGCGCGTGGCGGCCAGCCCGGTCGCATTCGAATGCAAGTGCAGCCAGATCATCCGCCTGCAAGGCGCGTCCGGCGCGCCGACCGACGCCTGGCTGGTGATGGGAGAGGTGGTGGGAGTGCACATCGCGCACGCGCTGCTGCGCGACGGCGTGTATGACACGGCGGGCTCGCAAACCATTTTGCGCGGCGGCGGCCCGGCCGATTATTTCGAGGTCGATGCGGACAGCCTGTTCCGCATGCACCGGCCGTCGTATCCGTAAACGCTGCGATCAGTAGGTATAGAACATCTGCTGGATGTCGCGCGTGCTGCTGGTCCTGGCCAGCGCCAGCATCAGCAGGATGCGCGCCTTTTGCGGGTTGAGCGTGTCGGACGCGACGAAATCGAGTTCGTCGTCGTTGGCCTCGCCGTTGCGCGCCACGATGCCCTGGCCCACGCGGCTCGAACGCACGATCAGCACGCCTTGTTTGCGGGCGGCGATCAGCTGGGTCTTGACCTTGGCGGCCAGGCTGCCGTCGCCCACGCCTGCATGGATGATGCCCTTGGCGCCGGCGGCCACCAGCGCATCGAGCGCCACCGGGTTGACGTTGGCGTAGCCGTACACAATGTCCACTTGCGGCAGCGCGGTCAGCTTGCTGATGTCGAATTCGGCGTCCACCGTGTGCTTGCGCGTGGAGGCGCGATAGAAATACGGCTTGCCGCCCTGGATGTAGCCGAGCAGGCCCAGCTCAGGAGTCTTGAAACTGTCCGGCGTGGACGTGTTGGTCTTGGTCACGTCGCGCGCGCTGTGGATCTGGTCGTTCATGGCCACCAGCACGCCTTTGCCCACGGCATCCTTGCTGGCCGCGAGCAGCACGGCGTTGTACAGATTGATGGGACCGTCGGCCGACAGCGCCGTGCCCGGACGCATGGCGCCCACCAGCACCACCGGTTTTTTGCTCTTCACGGTGAGGTCGAGGAAGTACGCGGTCTCTTCCAGCGTATCGGTGCCATGGGTAATCACGATGCCGTCCACGTCCGGCTGCGCCAGCAGCACATTGACGCGCTTGGCCAGCGTCAGCCAGTGCTCGTTGCCCATGTTTTCGCTGGCAATCTGGAACACCTGTTCACCCTTGACCTGCGCCACCTTGGCCAGTTCCGGCACCGCCTGGATCAAGGCATCGACGCCCACCGTGGCGGCCGTGTAGCCCACGGTCGTGGTGGAGCTGGCGCCGCTGCCGGCAATGGTGCCGCCGGTGGCCAGGATGGTCACATGCGCCAGTTTTTCCGCCGCCCCGGCATAACCGCCAAGCAATAAGGTAATGGCCAGCAGTGACTGTAACAGGCGGGCGGGAAGTAGTTGTGACATGCGGTCTCCGGGTAGGAAGCTGTAAAGCTGGCCAGTTTAACAAAGTCCCCGCCTGTCAACAATGCAAGGCCCTGCCGCGTTAAGGGCCATGAACCTGCTATATTGGAAGCAGCTCAGGGTCGAAAAAGAGAAGAGAGATGATGCTTGCAAATACCTTACGTCGGGCCGGCGCGGTGCTGCTGGCCGTGGCCGGACTGACCGCCCTTGCAGCGTGCGGCGAAACGGCCACGCAAAAAAAGCACAAGGAAGCGGCAGTGTTGATTTCGATGGGTGAGAAATACGTCAGGGAAAAGATACGCGATCCGGCTTCGGCCCAGTTTCGCAACCAGTTCATCGGCAAGGGCGGCGCGCCGTGCGGCGAAGTCAATGCCAAGGACGCGTTCGGCACCTACCTGGGCTACCAGCGCTACATCTCCGTGGCGCGCGAGCTCACCATGCTGGCGCAGGACATGCCGGCCGACGAATTCGAGGAATCGTGGCACGAGATGTGCAGCTGACGACCGCCGATGCCCGCAAACGATAGTCGATCCCCGCTTATGCCTCGCCCAGGCGGCGGCTGTAGCGGGTGGCGCGCCGCACGTCGGGATGGCGGCCGATCGGATGGGCCAGCGCCTCCCTGGCCCGGTCGTAGCCGTACTGCCACTGGTCGCGCGCATGCTGCACGAAGATGTCGTACGTGGGCGGCATGGCCAGCTCGATGCGGTTGCGGCTCCAGTGCAGTTTTTGCTGCAGCTGCTGGCGCGCCAGCGCCTTCGAGATATCGGACGAATCGATGCGCAGGTCGGCCAAGTACGTATTGGCGTAGCGCAGGCGTGCATTGCCGTTCAGGCCCAGCACCGAGCGCCAGGCGGGAATCGAAAACACCTGGTCGAACGCTTCCTTAAATTCCATCACCACTTCCACGCCCAGCCGGCGCGCGATTTCGACCGGGAACAGGTCGAGCACGCCGCCGATGTATTCCGCGTCGCCGTACTGGCGGCAACGGAAATAAATCATGTCGGCAATCGAGATGCGGGCCGCCTCCGTGATCGGCACGCCGCCGTCCACCAAGAGCTCGGGCGCCACCGCGTGCTCGCCCCAGCGCGGATCGGCCAGCGGCGAGGCCATGCCCTGCAGCGCTGCTGCCGCGCGGTCGCCGCAAAACACGGTTTCCGCGAACAGCTTGCGCCGGCCGCGCGGACGGCCTACTTCCGACGCATCGAACAGCAGCTTGCCGCCGATGATGGCCACGTCCACTTCCGGCGTGCCGGTGGCGGCGGGGAAGGGCAGCTGCGACGGGATGTCGAACAAAAAGTCGCCGAACAGGTCGGGAATCACGGGCACCCGCGCCGAGGTGAGCCGGCGCCGCGCCGCCCGCGCCAGGGTGCTGAGCAGGGCCGCGTGGCGCGTGGATTTCAGCCCGCACCAGAAGTCGTACATCTGGCGCGACGACAGCCAGTCGCGCTGCTGCACGGGATCGGGCAGATGGTGGATGATGGCGGCGGCAATCGCCCCGCCGCAGCTGGCCAGCAGCACGTCGGGCGCCTTGCCCGCCTCGCGCAGCGCCGCGTACATGCCGATATAAATCCCGAAGCGGAAACCGCCGCCGCCCATGACCATGCAGCGTTGATACGGTGGCGGTGGCGGGGGAGAAGCGGGCGGCGTCGGGACGGTGTTCATGCCCGAAACCTTACCACAAGCTACAGCTGGCGCTCGAGCATGATGCGCAATCCCGCGCTGGTGGGTGTGAGCGTGACGCGATGGCGGTTGCCGTCCGCCTGCGCATAGTCCTGCCATTCGCGCGCCTGGCGGTGCAGCAGGTTGCTGGCCGACAGGCGCAGCTGGGTCCTGGCGTCCATGGCCCACAGCGCATACAGATCGAGCTCGCGCTTGGCCTGCGTGCCCGAGCGCAGTTGCGCCGACTGCCGCACCGCGCCGCCGCCCTGGTAATTGAAGTCGCCGCCGACGGTCCACGCGGTGGCGGGCAGGCGGTAGTCCGCACCGAGGTTGGCGGTGACCGGCACCTGCGCTTCGAGCCGGTTGTCGGGACCGGGCACGTTGGCCACCGTGGACCAGTTGCGCGACAGGTTGGCGCGCAGGTCGAGCGCGAGCGCCTGCATCCCGGGCAGCAGCCGGCGCAGCGGCAGCCTGGCTTCCAGTTCGATCCCGCGCACGCTGGCGGTGCCGTTGTTGAAGGGCGCCTGCACCCAGATGCCGTCTTCCTCGAACAGGCGCATCTGCGTGACGTCGCGGATGCGCCGCCAGTAGGCGCTCATGCTGGCCACGGCGCCGTCGCCGAGGTACCGTTCGTAGGCGGCATCCAGTCCCCACGCCAGCTCGGGGCGCAGGTCCGGATTGCCCTGTTCGTCGGGGTTGTTCGGATTGTTATTGTTATCGGTCGTGTACCGGCGCGGGACCAGCTTGGCCAGTTCCGGCGCCTTGTAGGTGCGGGCCAGCGCCAGACGCAGCACGTCCTTGTTGGGCAGCGCATAGCGCGCCTGCAGCGACGGACTCCACACGGCCGAACTGACGTCGAGCGCATCGGGCGCATTGGCGGCCAGCGCGCGGCTGGCCGTTTGCAGCCGTTCATGGCGCAGGCCCGCGTACACCGAAACATCCTTTGTTACTTGCCACTCGTCCTGCGCGAACAGCGCCAGGCGCCGGACGTTGGCGCTGTAATCGGCGTTGCTGGCGTCGGTTTGCGCGCCGGCGGCGTCGTAGATGGTTTCGCTGCGGTCCTCGTTGCGGCGCGCGCGGCCCGCATCCCAGCCCAGCGCCAGCGCGTGGCGTTCGCCCAGCGGGTGGCGGTACGTGCCGGTAAAGGTGACGCCCGTCTCGCCGGGACCCGAATCAACGTGATGGCGGCCGGCCGGCGCGCCGTCGGCATCGCGGCCATAAAAATCGAAGCCGCCGCTGCGCCGGTTGCTGCTGGCGCCCAGTTTGGTTTCCAGCCGGGCGCCGTTGTCCAGCCGGTGCATCCATTGCAGATCGCTGCGCACGGTGGAAAAGCGGGCGTTGAAGTCGGAGACGTAGCGCGGAAATTCGCTGGCGTCGCCCAGCAGCGTCCGTTCATCGGCGCGGTTCTGGATGTCCACGTGGCGCAGGTTGACGAAGCCCTGCCAGCTGAGGGTGTCGCCGCCGGCCAGCGTCCAGGCCAGGCGCGGGGTGAGCGTGAGCGCGTCGATGTGGGTGGATCTGGCTTGCGGCGTGCGGCGCAGCAGGACGGGGGCGCCGGTCGCGTCTTCCGCGCTTTCGAGGTCGGTGATCGGCTGTTCGGTGCGCTGGCGCGACAGGGTGGCGGCCAGGCTGTAGCTCAGCGCGCCGTCCTGGTCGGACAGCTGGGCGGCAACCGTGGGCGAGTTGGTGCCCCCGCGCCGCATGCTGCTGGCGGTGACGGAGCGCTGCGCCCGTTTCGCTGCCTTCTTGAGGATGATGTTGATGCCGCCGGCCACCGCCTGGTTGCTCAGTTCCGCCGTGGCGCTGCGCAGGATTTCCACGCGCTCGATCATTTCCGGGGCGACCGCGTCCAGCGAGAACCCGGCCGGCACCGGGTCGCCGTCGAGCATGATCCGGGTATAACCGTTGCCCAGGCCGCGCATGCTGATGCCGCCGCCCTGGCCGGGCACGCCCGAGATGCTGATGCCGGGCAGGCGCTTGAGGGCGTCGGCCAGGGTCTGGTCGCCCTGGCGCACCAGTTCCGCATGGGTGACGACAATGGCGGTGGTGGTGTCGCGCTGGCGCTGGTCGGCGCGGGCGGCCGTGACCTGCACCTGCTGCGGCGCGTCGGCGTCGGCGCTGGCGCTGGCAAGGGCGGCGGTGGCCGACGCTGTGACTGCGGCAGCGCCGACGCCGGTGATGGCCACGTCCGTGTCGGTGGTGGTGGCCGTGGCTGGAGTAGCCAGTGGGGCGGCGCCCGTGCCGGTGGTGGCCGTGGCCGGACGTGCCACCGCAGCGGCCCCTGTGACGGTGGTGGTGGCCGTGGCCGGAACTGGTAATGCGGCGGCGATCAGCAGCAGGCTGCCGGTGATGCGGTACATCGACATCGGTGGTCCTTTCATGGTCGTCGCCGAAACGCGGGCGACAGTCGTCCTTGCCGCAGCCCGGAGGCTGCGGTCGTGCCGGGTGAGTGGGGAAGTTAGCGGCCCAGTTGCTGGCGTCGCGCTTGCAAGGCACGGCTGGTGGCGTGTGCCTCCAGGCCGGTGAGCACCAGGGCCGGATCGACCGCCTGGCCCCCGCGCCGCAGTTCGAAATGCAGGTGCGGGCCAGTGGCAGCGCCGGTGGCGCCCACGGCGCCGATCACCTGGCCGACCGCCACCCGGTCGCCCGGCTTGACGGCCACGCTGTTCAGGTGCGCATACAGCGCTTGGCCGGCGCCGGTATCGACGATTACCGTGGTGCCGTAACGGCCGTCGTTCTCGGCCAGCGCGCCGGCGGCCGTCACGGTGCCGGCAGCGGCGGCGTGCACTGGCGTTCCGCGCGGCGCGGCCAGGTCGACGCCGGGGTGCGGCCGCGCCGAGAAGTCGCGCAGCACGCCGAAGAAGCCGGACACGCGCATCCGGTCGAGCGGGTGGCGCCACGGCAGCGGGGCCGCGTCAGCCGGCGCCTGCGCCGCTAACGACGATGCCGCTGCACCCGGCAATGACGCCGTGCCTGACGATGCCGCTGCGCCCGGCAATGACGTCGTACCCGTCGATGCCGCCGTACCCGACGATGTCGTCGCACCGCTGGCGGTTGCCGTTGTCGTTGCCGTTACCGTTACCGGCGCCAGGTCCACGGCCAGCGCCGGTTGCAGCAGCGCGCCTGCCGCCAGCACGCCCGTCATGGCGACCGCCACGGTCCACGCGGCGGCGGCGGGCAGCGCCGGCGGCACCGTGCGCTGCATGTGGCGGATGCGCGCGGCCACGGTTTCCTGGCCGGCCGCGCCGAAT
>JBEVMD010000346.1:0-4661 GCA_040508835.1 Duganella sp.
AATATCAGCGGGGAGGCCAGCAAGAGCGGCGTGGCCCCGGATGACCTGGCGGCGCTGGCCCACCGGGTTGCGGCGCTGCCCAATCTGACCTTGCGCGGCCTGATGGCGATTCCCGAGCCGGCCGCGCAGTTCGAGGACCAGCGCGCGCCGTTCGCGCGCCTGCGCGCCCTGTACGACCAGCTGCGCGCCGAGGGCCTGGCGCTCGATACGCTGTCGATGGGGATGTCGGCCGACATGCGGGCCGCCATCGTGGAAGGCGCCACCATCGTGCGGGTCGGTTCCGCCATTTTTGGATCGCGCAATTACCAAGCTTAACGAACAGGGTCGACATGAACATTACATTTATCGGCGGGGGCAACATGGCTTCCGCGCTGATCGCCGGCCTGGCCGGCAAACTCACCGCCGGCGCCAACATCCACGTGGTGGATCCGAACGCCGACGCGCTTGAGCGCCTGCGCACGCAGCACGGCGTCACCACCGCACCCAAGCCGGATGCTGCGGTAGCGGGCGCGGACGTGATCGTGCTGGCCGTGAAACCGCAAAGCATGCGCGAGGTGGCGACCCAGCTGCTGCCGCTGATTGATGCTGCCAGCCCGCCGCTGTTGGTTTCGATTGCGGCCGGCATCCGCAGCGCCGACCTGGCGCGCTGGCTGGGCGGCCATGGCGCCATCGTGCGCTGCATGCCCAACACCCCGGCGCTGATCGGCAGGGGCATCACCGGCATGGCCGCCACGGACGGCGTCACTGCGCAGCAAAGGCAGGCGGCCGACGACATCCTGCGGGCCGTGGGCCCCACCGTATGGCTGGACGACGAGTCGAAGATCGATGCCGTGACGGCCATCTCCGGCAGCGGCCCGGCATACGTGTTTTATTTTATCGAGGCGATGCAGCAGGCAGCGACGGAACTGGGCCTGAGCGCGGCGCAGGGCACGCAACTGGCGCTGGCCACGTTTGCCGGCGCGGCGCAACTGGCCACGCAATCGCACGAGCCGGTGTCGCTGCTGCGCGAACGCGTGACGTCCAAGGGCGGCACCACGTATGCGGCATTGACCAGCATGGAAGCGAGCGGGGTAAAAGCGGCGATCGTCAAGGCGGCCAGGGCGGCAGCCGAGCGCGGCAAGGAATTGGGGGATGAGCTGGGGGCGGTAGAGTAGGGCTTACAGCCGGCACCCCGCTGCCGGGGCCGGGGCCGGGCCCGGTGGGGGGCCGGCCCCATGCCGCACACTACGCTTGTGGTGGCAGCGGGGGCGGGGTGGAACTTAGCGGCGCGAGGCCAGCAGACCGACCAGCAGGCCGACGGCCGCGCCGATGCTCACGGCCTTCCACGGATTGTCGTGCACATAGACGTCGGCCTGGCGGGCGGCGTCGCGGCTGTGCGCCAGGACCGTGTCTTCCAGCTTGCGCAGGTCGATGCGGGCATTGCGCAGCGAGTCTTCGAAGCGGGTGCGGGCTTCGGAGATGGCAGCGCCGGCCTTGTCGCTGGCTTCGCCCAGGTAGTCCTCGGCCTCGTTGACGGCGGTTTTCACGCCGCTGGCCACCTTGTCGCGTGCTGCGTTGCCGGCATCCTTGATGTCGTTGATGGCGCCGTTTCCGTTTTGCGTTTGAGTCATATTCACCTCGTCGTTAATCTGCGGTCAAAAAAAGTACCAGTGTAGTGAGCACAAGTGCATACAGGCTTTGCGCCCGATCGAAGTCACGACAGGCGCTTAGCGCAGGACATAGTCTAACGCGATACCGCCAAATACCGCCGCACCCAACCAATTGTTGTGACGGAAGGCATAAAAGCAGGACGCGCGTTCGCGTGTGCGGATCAACGTGTAGTGATAGACGGCAATGCCAGCCGCCACCACCAGGCCGGCGTCGAACCACCGTCCCAGGCCCAGCACCGCGCCCGCCCACAGCAGCAGCAGCAGGTGCACGGCGTAGCACACCATGATGGCGGCCACGTCGAAGCGGCCGAACGTGATGGCCGAGGTCTTGATGCCGATTTTCAGGTCGTCGTCGCGGTCCACCATGGCGTACTCGGTATCGTAGGCCACGGCCCAGAACACGTTGCCGATCAACAGCACCCACGCCACCGGCGGCACCGTGTCCTGGATCGCGGCAAACGCCATCGGAATGCCGAAGCCGAAGGCAATGCCCAGGTAGGCCTGCGGGATGGCAAAAAAACGCTTGAAGTAGGGATAGGTGCCGGCAATGATCAGCGCCGCCACCGACAGTTGCTTGGTCAGCGCATTGAGCGGCAGGATCAGGCAGAACGACAACACGGCCAGCAAGCCGGCAATGGCCAGCGCTTCCTTGCCGCTCACGCGGCCGCTCGTGATCGGGCGTTCGGCCGTGCGCTTGACGTGGCGGTCGAAGTCCTGGTCGGCGTAGTCGTTGATGGCGCAGCCGGCCGAGCGCATCAGCAACGTGCCTACCGAAAAAATCAGCACCAGGGTCAGGTCGGGCCGGCCGTTCGACGCCAGCCACAGCGCGCACAGCGTGGGCCACAGCAGCAGCAGCGTGCCGATCGGTTTGTCGAGGCGAACCAGGCGGAAGTACAGCGGAAGCTTGTTCATCGATGCGTTACTTTGAGGTAAAGAACGCCATTATCGCAAATGTCGCGCGCCGGCACCTCCCGCGCAAGTCAGTCTTCCTGGCACAGGGTGGTAATGCCCGGCAGGTTGCAGGCGGCCACCACGTCGCAGACGGCGTCGATCGCGGCCTTGCGCGTAAAACTCTTGCGCCAGACGATCACCACGCGGCGCGACGGCGCCGGCGCCTCGAACGGGCGGAACTGCAGCATGCCGTCGTTGGCGTTCATGTCCGGCACCGAGGCGCGCGGCAGCACGGTGAGCCCGATGCCGCTCGAGACCATGTGGCGGATGGTTTCCAGCGACGAGCCCTCGAACGTGCGCTGCATGCCGTTGCCGGGCGCGGAAAAGCGCGCCATTTCCGGGCACACTTCCAGCACCTGGTCGCGGAAGCAGTGCCCATTGCCGAGCAGCAGCATGTTCTCGGTCTTGAGATCGTCGGCGGGAATCGCGCGGCGCTTGGTCCACGGATGCTGGGCCGGCATGGCCACGACAAACGGCTCGTCGTACAGCGCCTGCATGGCCATGCCGTGGTCGGGTAGGGGCAGCGCCATGATGGCCGCGTCCAGCTCGCCCTGGCGCAGCATCTCGAGCAGGCGCACGGTGAAATTTTCCTGCAGGATCAGGGGCATCTGCGGCACCTTGGCGATCATGCCCTTGACCAGCGGCGGCAGCAGGTAAGGGCCGATGGTGTAGATCACGCCCAGGCGCAGCGGGCCGGCCAGCGGGTCCTTGTTCTGCTTGGCGAGTTCCTTGATGGCGGCCGTCTGCTCCAGCACCAGCTCGGCCTGGGCGATGATTTGCGCGCCCAGCGGGGTGACCGAAATTTCGGCGCCGCCCCGTTCGAACAGCACCACGCCCAGTTCATCTTCCAGTTTCTTGATGGCGACCGACAGCGTAGGCTGGGCAACGTAGCACGCTTCCGCTGCGTGGCCGAAGTGTTTCGCACGTGCAACGGCGACGATGTATTTCAGTTCGGTCAGAGTCATTGGATTATTTGAACACAGGCAATGTAGGGACGCAATCGTCAGGCGCCGGCAGGCGGCCCCGGTAACGAAGCCGAATAAGCCATTCTAGCGGATGCTTTATTACCGTGGCTTATTTGCTGTGACTATAATGCAGCGCTATCATCCCCCTGTCACTTTTTGAAACGACTGCCATGCCCGACTTCGAACACAAGATCTGCACCCGCGACCAACTGGCTGCCCGCGTGGCCGCGCTGCCCAAGCCCGTGGTGCTGACCAACGGCGTCTTCGACATCCTGCACCGCGGCCACGTCACGTACCTGGCGCAGGCGCGCGCGCTGGGCGCCTCGCTGGTGGTGGCGGCCAATACCGACGCCTCGGTCAAGCGCCTGGGCAAGGGCGACGACCGGCCGCTGAACAACTGCGACGACCGCATGGCGCTGCTGGCGGCGCTCGAATCCGTGAGCCTGGTCGTGGATTTCGACGAAGACACGGCGCTGGCAGTGGTGCAGCAGGCCCGCCCCGACATCTACGCCAAGGGCGGCGATTACCAGATGGATGCGATTCCCGAAGGTCAGGCGGTGCTGGCTTACGGCGGCCAGGCCGTGGCCATCGACTTCGAACACGACCGCTCCACCACGCGCCTGCTCACCAAGGTGCGCGCCTTCCACCCCAAATGAGACTGCTGCTGATCGTGCTGGCCACGCTGGTGTTCATCGTGGTCCAGTGGGGGCCGGTGCTGTACGTGGCGCGCCAGCAGTGGCTGCACGGCGATCCGTCCTCGATCCGCCAGCTGCGCTTCCTGATGCCGGCGCAGTTGCTGGCGACGGTGGCGCTGGCGTTCACCGCCGATTTGCTCGGCATGCGCAATCCGGCCGCGCTGTTTGCCGGCGCCACCGTCGTGGTGAGCGCCACCGGCGCCGCAGCGCTGGCCTTGTACTACCGGTTCCAGCGTCAGAAATAGCCGGCGGCGCGCAGTCGCGCCGCCATCCGTTCAGGCGATCAGGGTGTCCACGCGCGCCGGCGAAATCGGCATGCGCACCGCGTCCGGACGCCAGCCGTACAGCACCTCGGTGGCGCCGCCGCAGATGCGTCCCTGGCACGGGCCCATGCCGCAGCG
>JBEVMD010000391.1:0-10541 GCA_040508835.1 Duganella sp.
GCCGCCTGGCGCAGCTGCTGTTCGATGGCGGGCAGCATGGCGTCCAGCAGCGCCGTCATGGCGCGTTCGGCCTGCGCGCGGTCGTCGTCGTAGGCCGCGGCCACGATGATTTCGGCGGCGCTGTCGTCGCCGCCGGTTAATTTGCTCCAGGCCAGCCTCAGTTTCAGGAGCTGAGCGCTGCTGGTGTCGACCCCTTGCTGGCGGTACCAGCGCCAGACCAGCAACTTGGTCTCGGCCGACTGTTCCGTGGACTGCTGCACGCGCAGCCGGCGCTGGCCCACGACGATGGCGCGTTGCCCGGCCGGCGTCTCGTGCCAGCGCGGCAGACCCGGAATCACCATGCGGCGCACGGGCGCGAGCAGGTCGTCGCGTCCGTGCTGGTGGCGGTACCAGGTCAGTTGCAGCGACACGGTGCGGGCGCCGTCCCGGTAGCTGGCGGACCACCGCAGCGGCCGGCCGCGGTGCAGCGCGTGCCAGTCCGTGGGCGCCATTTTGACGGCGGTCCACGGCGCGGGCGGGGGCGGCAGGCGCAGCTCCCTGCCGCCTTCGTCTGCGGGCGGCGCGGAAGTCGTGGCCGCCAGTTCGATGCCGGGCCAGACGGCGGCCAGCGCTACCGCGGCGGACGCCACCGTTGCCAGGCGGCGGACGGTGACGGGCGCCGCCCGGGCCGGCACGACCGGCGCGGGAGTCGGCGCGGCTGGCGGCTGGGCCCAGCGGGCGCCGGTCCGGAACAGCAGCCAGGTAACCAGGCCGAAAAATACCCAGCCATAGATCAGGTGGTCGACGCCGATGGCCAGCGTCATGTCGCTCCAGTGACCGAGCACGATGATCAGGGCCGCGCGCACGCCGTTGGCCAGCACGGGCACCAGCAACGACACGGCAACGAATGCCAGCCGCCGCTGCCAGGAGGTGTACGTCAGGTACGCGTACACGGCGCCCATGGCCAGCGAGGCGATCAGGTAACGCAGCCCGCTGCACGCTTCCACCACCGACCAGCTCCCGGTCGGCAGCATCAAATAATTATTGTCGCGAAAGACCGGTATGCCCAGCAGTTGCAGCAGCAGCACGCAAAAATCGGTGGTGAAGCCGATTAGCGGCCCAATCAGCACTTCGCCGAACGGCACCGCCAGCAGCAGATAGGCAAGCGGGAAGGCCAGCGCGCGGCCCAGCGGCACGCCCAGCACGGCCACCGCCGCCGCGATCGTCATCAGGACCAGGCAGAACTGGTGCAGCACCTGCACGTTGGCGACGCTGGCCAGCAGCCATACGGCGCCGGCGCACGGCAACGCCGCCAGCACCCGCGCGTCGGGACGCACGGGCAGCCGCGCCAGTTCCCCGCGCTTGCGCCACACCAGCCAGCCGGAGATGGGCGCGATCGCGAAGCCGTGGGCAAACGTGGCCGAGCGCCACCACACGGCCACCATCGACAGCACCGTCGCGTGGTACAAGGCCAGCAGCGCCGTCACCACCACCAGCAGCGCCAGGACCGCCTGGGCGCGCGAGGCAGCGGCCGGCGCTGGCTCGGTTGCGGGCGGAGCCGCGCGCCGCACGGCGGCCGGCGCGCTCATGCGGAATGCTCCGCGTCCGCCGGCACCTGCAGCAGGCGGCCCAGCCGTGCCAGGCTGTGGTCCCAGCGGTAGTCGCGCAGCACCCGCTGGCGCGCGGCCAGGCCGATGGCGGCGGGGGCGGCGGGGGCGGCCAGAGCCTGCACGACCGTGTCGATGAACCCCTGCCGGTCGGCAGCCACCAGCAGTTCCGCACCCGCCACGGCCGAGATGCCCTCGGCGGCCTGCGGCGTCACCACGACGGTTTTCTGCATCGCCATCGCCTCGAGCACCTTGCTCTGCACCCCGCGCGCCAGGAACAGGGGCGCCACCGCCAGCGCCGCATGGTGCAGATACGGCCGCACGTCGGGCACGTCGGGATGGACCATGACGCCCGGCAGGCGTTGCAAGGCCAGCACACGGGCGTCGGGCCGGGCGCCGACGATGTGGAACACCAGGTCGGCGCGGGCGCTGCGCAAGGCCGGCATCACCTGCTGCGCAAACCAGGCCACGGCCTCCCGGTTGGGGCGGTAATCGAGAGCGCCCGTAAATACCAGGTGGGCGCCCGCCGGATAGGGGTTGTCGCACTGGCGCGCGGGCGAGAAAAACGCGCAGTCCACGCCCATGTTGTAATAATCGATGCGGTGCGCGGATTCGGGCGCCAGCCGGCGCAGCAGGTCGGCTTCCTGGGCCGACACCAGCACGGTGTGGTCGAATTCCTGGGCCACCTGGCGCTCGTAGGCAAGCAGCCGGTGCGCTTCGCGCTGGTACACGCGGCTGTGCGGCCAGCGCGCGTCCGCAGCGTAGGCGCGCCATTTTTCCGAGTCCACGTCCACCAGGTCCATCACCCGCCGCAGCGGACCGTGGGCCGTGTGCGGCGGCAGGTACTGCGCCATGGGGCCGGACAGGGCCAGCGCCACGGTCACCGGGTAGCGGTCCAGCGTGCGCGCCACCCAGTGCTGCAGCGTGGGATTGCGGTAGTAGCGCACGCTGAGCGCCTCGCCGTCCGCCAGTGCGGCCAGGCTGCGCAGGCGCGCATGGCGTGGCGACAGCGCGATCATGCACGAACCGGCGCAGCCGGCTGCCAGCGGCGCCGCGTGGCGCGCATCGTCCGGCTGATCGATGAACGTGCCGAGGTGCACCTGAAAATGCTGTTGCAGGTAGCGCAGCACGTGGTGCGCGCGTATCTTGTCGCCCTTGTTGGGCGGATACGGTATCCGGTGCGTCAGGAACAGCACATGGGGCAGGTCGCGCATGGGATTATCCGGGCTGGCGAGTTTGGCCAATATGGCACGCGTGGGGCGCCTGGCCAACAGCGTGCGGTGCGCGGGCGTGCGGCGCCTGGCGCAGGGCGCCGCTGCTCATGGCCGGCTCCGGTAGCGTACGCTCAGCCACTTGGCAACCACGGCGCCAATGCGGTCGGCCGTGCGGCCGTCCCAGTACTGCGGGATGCGGCCGGCCTTGCCGCCGTAGCGCAGGATGTCGCGGCTGAGCGCCAGGATCACCGACGGATCGCGCCCCGCGATGGCGTTGCTGCCCTCGGTGACGGTGACCGGCCGCTCGGTATTTTCGCGCAGTGTCAGGCACGGAATGCCCAGCGCCGTGGTTTCTTCCTGCACGCCGCCGGAATCGGTCAGCACCACGCGCGCGTGCTGCATCATGCTCAGCATGTTCAGGTAGGGCTGGGGCTGCATGCAGGCGAGGCCGGGGGCGTCCAGCAGCGGCGCCAGCTCGTACTGGCGGATCATGGCGCGCGTGCGCGGGTGCAGCGGAAACAGGACCGGCAGTTCCGCACTGAGCCGGACGACGGTTTCCAGCAAGCCGCGCAGGCGCTTGGGATCGTCCACATTGGACGGCCGGTGCAGCGTGAGCAGCGCATACGGCGCGCCGTCCGCCACGAAGCCGGCCAGGTTGGCGGCGCGCAGCACCTGCGCCACGGTGGGCGCGGCCGGCAGCTGGCGCAGCAGCGTATCGATCATCACGTTGCCCACGAAATGGATGCGGCTGGCCGAAATGCCCTCGCGCAGCAGGTTGCTGGTGCCGCTGGCCTCGCTGGTAAACAACAGCTCGGACACCTGGTCGGTGAGCACGCGGTTGATTTCCTCCGGCATCGAGCGGTCGTTGCTGCGCAGGCCGGCCTCGACGTGAAATACGGGGATCTCCTTCTTGGCCGCCGTCAGCGCGCCGGCCAGCGTGGAATTGACGTCGCCCACCACCAGCACTGCCGCCGGCCGCGCCTGCTCCAGCACCGGCTCGAAGCGGCGCATCACTTCGGCAGTCTGCACCGCGTGCGTGCCGGAACCGACCTCGAGGCGGAAATCGGGGGCGGCAATATTTAACGTGTTGAAAAAATCGCCGTCCATGTCGGCGTCGTAATGCTGGCCCGTGTGCACCAGCACCGGCCAGGCGGGAAAGCCGGGCGCGGACAACGCGTGCAGGATCGGCGCCATCTTCATCAGGTTGGGCCGGGCGGCCACCACACATACGATACGGGGAGGAGTTGCGGGTAACATGGTCGGACTCCGTTTCAAAAGGCCGCCGTCACGGCGGCGCCAACGCCGTTCTCGCGGTAGTTGCCGCCGGCGTTGCTGGCGTGGCGGCTGTGGCGCAGGTGGATGTCGGCGCCGAGGCCCGGACGCAGCTGGTGGGAAAACGTGGCCGACAGCACGCTGTTGCGGTCCTGGCGCCCCGTGGTCAGCGATTGCGCGCGGCTGTGGCTGGCGCCCACCGTGACCCCGGTGCGGGCCGACAGGCGCCAGTTCCAGCCGGCCTGGGCGGCGCTCTGGCGCGTGCGGTCTTCCAGCGTCAGCTCGTCCGGCCCGGTCAGGATGCTGTCGACCGCGCTCGACGTTTGCGCCGTGCGGTCGGTGCGCGCCAGGTTGAACGCCAGCGCGCCGCGCGTGCCGCTGTACACGCTGGCCACGCGCAGCGACTTTTGCAGGTAATAGCGGTGGCTGAAAAAGTTGACGTTGCCGTCCGTGCCCAGCATCTGCGAAATCAGCAGGAACACCTTGATGCTTTGCAGGCGCTTTTGCGGGTCCGGTATCTTGGTTTCCCACAGCTGGTACAGGAAATCGCTGAGCCCGGCGGGCGCAATGCTGAAGAACTGGGCATGCATGGTGGTGATGTCTTCGTGATAAGTGACGGTCCAGGCCATGCTGCGCATGCGGTAGGCCGCATCGAGCGCATAGGTCCGGCCGAAGTACCGCCGGCCGAAGCTGGCCGACACCCGGGTGCGTGGCGACGGCGCCCAGTTGCCGCCGGCCGACCAGTACTTGCCCTCAGGCTGGCGGCTGGTGGCGTGGTAATCCTTTTGTTCGTAGCCGCCGGTGGCGAACGCGCCCAGCGTGCTGTTGACGGGATAGCTGAGCGTGAGCGCCGCGTCGCTCATGGTCACCGGCGCCAGCGCGCTGTCGTCGACGTGGCGGCGGTCGAGCATCAGGTCCCAGTTCCAGCCGCGGCCGCCGTTGTCGCCCAGCAGGCGCAGGTTGGCGGCGTCGCTCGTGACCTGCAACAGGCGGCCGCTGTCCACGCGCTGCACGTCGTAGCGCAGCGTGGCGGTGGCCAGGCCGCGGAAATAATGCTGAAGATACGGGCTGAAGCTGTGGGCGCGGACGGTCTGGCTGTTGGAGGCATCCTGGGCCGGATCGAGCTGGCGCGGCCCGAATCCCGAGATGTTTTGCAGGCTGATGTTCGACCGCGCTCCCAGGTACAGCCAGCCTGGCAGCACCTCGGCATGGGCGCTGGCGTCGAGCTGATGGTCGCTGCGGCCGCGCCGGCGCTGGTATGTCACGGCGTGCCACGCGTACGACAGCGCCAGTTGCAGGCGCGGGCCGTCGTGGACGTCCAGCGCGATGCCGGGCGAAAACTCAGTGCTCAGTTCGCCTTGCGCCTGCGCCGGGGGCGCCAGGTTGACGTTGTCGGTGTAACTTTCGCGCACGCGCACGGTGGGGACGACGGTCCAGTCGACGGCCGCGGCAGTCGTGGGCCAGGCGGGCAGCAGCGGCAGCGACAGCAGCGCCAGCATCGATGCCCGGTGCGGCGCCGGGCTAATCATAGTAGCCATAGTACTTGGTCTCGGCAAAGGTCTGGCTCTTGTTGTAGACCAGGCTGACATTGGGACAATGCTGGATCCGTTGCAGCGCTTCCTTGACCGCGTGCTGCGTGGTGCGTTCGGATTCCACCACCATCACGATCTGTCCCATTTGCGCGGCCAGCACGCTGGCCTCGGTGGTCAGCAGCAGCGGCGGCGAGTCGAAGATGACGATGCGGTCGGCATAGCGCTCGGCAATGTCGGTCAGCAGGCGGCTCATGCCGCGGCTGGCCAGCAGCTCGGTCGCATGCTTGTTGGCGCGGCCGGCCGGCAGGATGCTGAGCGTGCGGATATTGGTCCTGAGCATGACGTCGGCCAGCCCGGTCTGCTCGCCCAGCAGGATGTCCATCAGCCCCGGCGCCGGCGGCAAGCCCAGCACCTTGAGCACGGACGGGCGGGCCACGTCGGCATCGACCAGCATTACCGTGCTGTCCCTTTCCATGGCGATGCTCATCGCCAGGTTGACGGCACAATAAGTCTTGCCTTCGCCGGGCAGGGCGCTGGTGACCACGATGAGGTTGCCATGGCGAATGCTGCTGCGGTCGGCGCTGTCGCCCGCGTGGCCGGCATCCCCGCGCGCATTGCGCAGCAGCGGGCGCTTGATGATGCGAAAATCCTCGGCCACCGGGGTGCGGCCGCCGTCCTGGGTCACCATGCCCAGCTCGGCGAGCCGGGCCAGGTCGAGGTCCACGTGGCGGGAAACGGACAGGTCCATGACAGCTCCTAGCGCAGCGCCGTGGTGGCCAGCACGCCACCGTAGGCAAGCAACAGGCTGGCCAGGCCGGCGCCGAACACGATCTTGCCGCGGCGGCCGCGCCGGCGTTCGCCCTCGGTCCAGCTCATCGACACCGTGCCCAGCACGGGCAGGCCGGTGCGTGCGCGCAGTTCGGCAGGGCTGAGGAAGGTGGGGCGCACCTGGCTGATCAGCAGGGCTGCCGCCACGCCCGTCAGCAAGGCCCCGCCCAGCACCAGCGTGGACAGCAGGAGCCGGTTGGGGCCGTTGGGCGTGAGCGGCACCGTGGGCGGGTCGATGATCTTGAAGGTCATCATGTCGGTGGTGGAGCTGAGGTCGCCCGACAGCTTGGCCGCCTCGCGCCGGCCGATCAGCTTTTCGTAGTTTTCCTTGTTGATCAGGTAATCGCGGTTCAGTTGCGCCAGTTGCGACTCCACCTCGGGCACGGCATTGGCCTGGTCCAGCAGGCGCTGGTGGCGCGCGGCGTATTCCTGCACCCGGGCGCCAATGGCGGCCACGCGCGCCTCGGCCTCGGTGTGCGCGACCTTGAGCTGCTGCAGCATCGGACTGTAATTCTTGCCCGGGTCGATGGTTGCCTGCAGCTTGCCTTCCTCGAGCTTGCGCGCCTCGAGTTGCGCCACCAGCCGCTTGGCGGCAACGATATCGGGGTGCAGCTCGGTGTATTGCAGGCGCAGCGCATCGAGGCTTTTATTGAGCGCGGCAATGCGGCTGTCCAGTTCGGGATTGGTGATGGCGGACGGCCCCAGGTCGGTCGTCAGGATCGGTTCGTCGCCCGTGATTTGCCCGGCAATGGCATGGCGCGCCCGTTCGGCCTCCAGCAGCTCGAGCCTGGCGGCGTTGAGCTGGTCGGCCGACTGCAGCAGCTGGCTGCTGAAATCGGCGCCCTGGCGCGGCAGCAGGCCCGTGTGTTTGCGCTTGAAGTCGAGCACCGAGTTTTCCGCCGCCACCAGCTTGTCTTCGTAGGCCTTGATCTGGTCGTCGATGAATTGCACGGCCTTGCGGGTTTCGCTGGTCTTGCCTTTCAGGCTGCCTTCGACAAAAATCGTCAGCAGCGACTGCACCACGTCGCGCACCAGGCGCGGGTTGGGATTGCTGTAGGTAATCGTGTAAATATCGTAGTTGGCGGTGCCGCCGATGCGGATCTTGCTCATCAGTTCGTCAAGCTGGCGCTGCTGTTCGCGGGGGGTGCGGGCATTGACGTCGAGATCGACCATGCGCATCACGCGTTCCACGTTGGGGCGGCTGAGCAGGGTCCGGCTCATGATCGACACCTGTTGTTCGACGTTGGGGACGCTGGTCATGCCGGCCAGCAGCGGTTTGAGGATGCTCTGGGTGTCGACGAATACGCGCGCCGTGGTCTGGTAATCGTCGGGCAGCAGCGCCACCTTGGTCCAGCCCAGCACGGCCACCAGCCACATCACCGCCATGGCGGTCCAGCGGTATTTCCAGATCCCCTTGAGACCGGAGATGAGCTGGCTGATCAACTCCTCCATACGCAAATTCTCCAGGGACGGCCGACAGGGAACTGAAATTATAGGGGCCGCCCGCGACCGCAAAATCCTAACTGGGCCGGGGTTGAGGCACGTCAAGCAGAGCTCGCTCTGATTTCTCAATCATGGAAGTCCGATGACTCGAGGGGCAACCATGAAAGCGAATCTGCAGCAGTTAATGGCGGTGCTGGCGCTCGCGCTGGGACTGGGAGGCTGCGCCAGCGGCGTCTCCCTGGTGGCGCCCGAAGCGCCTGCAGCGCAGGTCGATTACCAGATCGGCGCCGGCGACGTGGTCAACATCAATGTGTGGCGCAACCCCGAAGTGTCGCTGAGCGTGCCCGTGCGCCCGGACGGCAAGATCACCACGCCGCTGGTCGAAGACCTGCAGGCAGCCGGCAAAACCTCCACCCAGCTGGCGCGCGATATCGAAAAGGCCCTGGCAAAATACATCCAGCAACCGCTGGTGACGGTCATCGTGACCAGCTTTGTCGGCCCGTATGCGCAGCAGATCCGCGTGATCGGCCAGGCCGCGCGACCGCAGGCGCTCGCCTATCGCCAGGGCATGTCGCTGATGGACGTGCTGATTGCGGTGGGCGGCATCACCGATTTTGCCGCCGGCAACAAGGCCAACATCATCCGCACGGTGGACGGCGACCGCCGTGCGGTCCCCGTGCGGCTGCACGATTTGTTGCGTGACGGCGACATTTCAGCCAATGTCACCATGCTGCCCGGCGATATCCTGGTGATCCCGGAAGGGTGGTTTTAAAAAGTTCCGCAAATATCTTTTTTATTTTGGGGAACTTGCATCGTATAGCCGAGGTCTTACCTGACAAGAGCCCGGGGCCCACGAGGTCCCGGCCGTCAGACCAGACTGGAGCCCGACAGTGCATCATGACGACACAATCATTTCCTTCAAGGCTGGAACGGACATGCCCGCATCGGGCATGCGCGAGCTCATGGTAGGTGAGGGCCAGGGCGAGGCCCTGCTCGACCACCCGCTCGATCAGCAGGTGTTCAATATCCGCATGGCCAATTCCGACGGGCGGCGCGAGGCCGCGAGCCTGCTGCTGAAAAAAATGTATGGCTGGCGCGGCTACGCGGTCGACGGCGGCGCCAGCCATTCTCCCAATAAAATCACGCTGTTTGCGGAAACGGGCGGCGAAACCGTGGGCACCATGTCGCTCTGCCTGGACAGCACCGACATGGGGTTGCCGGCCGACGAAAATTACCGCGACAAGCTCGACGAACTGCGCGCCGAGCACCGCCGCCTGTGCGAGCCGTCGCGGCTGGCCATCGACAAGGGCGTCTCCAAGCGCGTATTTGCCGCGCTGATCCACATTTCCTATATTTACGCGCGCAATATCCATGGCTATACCGATTACGTCATCGAGGTCAATCCCCGTCACGTGATGTTTTACAAGCGCATGCTGGGCTTTCGCAATTTCGGCGGCCAGCGCGAATGCACGCGCGTGGGCGCCCCGGCCGTGCTGCTGCGGCTCGAACTGGAATACATGGGCGAGCAAATCCGCAAGTTCGGCGGTCTGATGGAAAAACACGACGCGTCGGAACGCTCGTTTTACCCGTATTTCTTCCCGCGCTGGGATGAACCCGGCATTACGGGACGCCTGGTTGCTGGCAAGACCTGATGCAGGGACGCCGCACCCAGCACCAGCATGGCAAGCAGCACGATGCGCGGCACATCGAGCAGGCTGTCGAACAGGCCCACCACCTGCAAGCCGGCCAGCGCCGCCAGCCAGTCGAACTGGCGCTTCTGCTTGCCTTGGACTAGCCGCCGCAGCAATGGCAGACACGCGGCCAGCCACAGCGTCGACCAGGCCAGCACGCCTAGCCATCCCAGGTCGAAATAAAGGTTGAGCATTAAATTCTTGACGTGCCAGGGCAGGTGATGGCGGTCGCTGGAAAAAAACCAGTAATCGCTGGCATCGGTAAAGTCGCCGTTGCGCAGAACTTCGCGGTCTTCCGGCATGCTGCGCAGGCTCACGTTATCGACGTCGAACACGGCGCCGGGCCCTTCCGCTGCCAGCTCCAGCCGCACCGGCGCCGCACGGCTGCCCAGCGCGCCGCTGTTAAAAGTCAGGCCCAGGTGCTGCCAGCCGGGCTCGCTGTCCAGCCGCCGCAGCGGCAGCGCGCGGCAATTGACGGGATAGAGCAACTGCCGCTCGCACACGCGCAGGTGCAGGAAAGCCATGTTGCTCAGGTTGCGCACGTCGATGGCAAGCCGGTAGTCGTGACCGGCGTCGATCGCGACGGTTTGCCAGATGCGCAGCAGTTCTCCATACCCGGCCGCGTAGGCGCCGGCGGCCAGGCGTAGCACGCGATTGGCGGACTGGTCCACGAACCGGTAGCCGGGCGCGGTCTCCTGCGCCGGGTTGCGCCAGTAATACGTCGATGGAAACTTGCCGAACCCCATGCCGATGCTGGCGGTGATCGCGCTGTCGTCCATGATGGCCAGCGTGCTGCTCCAGTGGCGCACGCGGAGCTGGAAGTCCGTCGCGGTGGCGGCAAACCGCTGGCCCACATAATCGCTATGGACCAGCGGATAGCACGCCGCCAGCACCAGCAGCGCGGCCAGCACTGCAGTTGCGCGGCGCCATGCCGGGCGGGACAGGCGCGGCGCCGTGTGCGCTGCTTCCTTAGCG
>JBEVMD010000430.1:0-13623 GCA_040508835.1 Duganella sp.
GTCCTGACTGACATGCGCGCACGCGGCGAAAAAGTCTAATAGGGAGCTATCATGGCAAAAACTGGCCGCGACAAAATCAAGCTGGAATCGACCGCAGGTACTGGTCACTTCTACACCACCACCAAAAACAAGCGCACGATGCCTGCTAAAATGGAGATCATGAAGTTCGATCCTAAAGCACGCAAGCACGTCGCCTACAAAGAAACCAAGATCAAGTAATCGATCCTTGCTTCTTCAAAAAAACCGCCTCCGGGCGGTTTTTTTACGCCCGTACCCGCGCCCTGTCCGCATCGATGCGCACGCCATACCACGCGGCCTTGGCAATGCGGGTTTTACCGGGACAAAAAAAGCCCCGCATCGGCGGGGCTTCGATCAACGCAATTGCTTACGCGTAGCTGCGCAGGCGTAGCGAAAACTCCTGCAGCGACTTGATGCCCGACGCCTCGGCGCGGTTGCACCAGTCTTGCAGCTTGTGCAGCAGCTGCTCGCGCGTAAAGTGCGAACGCTCCCAGATCACGCCCAGCTCCACGCGCATGGTGTGCATGGTTTCCAGCGCCTTGCTGTGCTGGAACAGCTCGATCAGCTGCTCCTGCTGCGGCGCTTCCAGCTTGCCCGGCTCGCGCTGCAGCAGCTTGCGCGACGATTTCAGGAAGCGCGATTCCAGCTGCGCCTTGTCCTTCAGGTGGTCGCGCTCTTCGTTCCAGGCCAGCTTGACCGATTTGGCGTACTTGGCCATCACGTCGTAACGGTTGGCAATCACCGACGCCAGGGTGTCGAAGTCCGCTTCGACTTTGCCCTTGGCGAACTTGGGCTCCGGCGCGCGGCGTTTGACCTTGGCCAGGCCCATGATTTCCAGGGCGCGGATATAACCCCAGCCGATGTCGAACTCGTACCACTTGGACGACAGCTTGGCCGACGTGGCAAACGTGTGGTGATTGTTGTGCAACTCTTCGCCGCCGATCAGGATGCCGAACGGGATGATGTTGGTGGCCGCATCGCTGCAGTCGTAGTTGCGGTAGCCCCAGTAGTGGCCGATGCCGTTGATGATGCCGGCCGCCGTCACCGGGATCCACATCATCTGCACGGCCCACACGCTGATGCCGATCACGCCGAACAGGGCGAAGTTAATGAACAGCAGCGCCACCACACCGGACGCGCTGAAGCGCGTGTACAGGTTGCGTTCGATCCAGTCGTCGGGCGTGCCGTGACCGTACTTGTCCATGGTTTCCTGGTTTTTCGATTCGGCGCGATACAGCTCGGCGCCTTCCCAGAACACTTTTTTGATGCCGCGGGTCACCGGGCTATGCGGATCTTCCTCGGTATCGCACTTGGCGTGGTGCTTGCGGTGGATCGACGCCCACTCCTTGGTCACCTGCCCCGTGGTCAGCCACAGCCAGAACCGGAAGAAATGGCTCGGGATGGCGTGCAGCTCCAGTGCACGGTGCGCCTGGTGGCGGTGCAGATAGATGGTCACGCTGGCGATCGTGATATGGGTCACGATCAGGGTATAGAAAAATACTTCCCATGCACTCAGGCGGGTAACGCCGTTGGCAAGAAAATCCAGTACCGCATGTAAACTCAAGCTCATTCTCCAAAAGAGGCCTGCCTGCAATGAAGCGTAAGCGCCAACATTGCCGTTTAAAACAGGCGCAAAAAGTCAATCTGTCTTATGCACAGCACGCCATTGTACGACGATTCAACGGTGATTTGAGGATGCTTTCCTGCCGTCCGCGCCTAAGTTTTCGGCACGGTCGTGCTTTCCGCCGGCATCATCGCCTCCGGCACGGGGCCGAGGATGCGCATTTCCCGTTGCGGGAACGGCACCGAAATATGGTTTTCCTTGAGCGCGCGCCAGATCGCCCGGTTGACGTCGGACGTCACGCCGCCGCGGCCGTTTTCGGGATCGCTGATCCAAAAGCTCAGCTGCAAGTCCAGCCCGTCCGCGCCGAACGACAGCAGCGTGGCCGACGGCCCCTTGTCCTTGAGCACGCGCGGCACGGTGCGGGCCGCTTCCGTCAGGAGCTCGAGCACCATGTCGACATCGGTCTCGTACGCCACCGAAACGCGGGTGGAAATATTGACCATGCTGTTCGACAGCGATGAGTTCTGCACCGCGCCCGACACCAGCATTTCGTTCGGCACGATCGATTCCATGCCGTCGAGCCCCTGCAGCACCGTGTAGCGGGTATTGATCTGGGTAACCCGGCCCGTGTATTTATCGACCGTGATCATGTCGCCGATGGTGAGACTGCGGTCGAGCAGGATCACGAAGCCGGACACATAGTTGCTGGCGATCTTTTGCAGGCCCAGGCCGAGGCCCACGCCCAGCGCGCCGCCGAATACCGACAACACGGTGAGATCGATCCCCACCAGCGATAGGCTGAGCAGCACGGCAACCAGGATCAGCACGGCACGCGCGGTGCGCGATACCACCACCCGCAGGTTGGTGTGCATGCCCTGCATTTTCATCAGCCATTCTTCCAGCGCCGTACCGGCCCACAGCGCCAGCATCAGCAATACCACCACCGAAATCGCGGCCTGCAGGATGTCGGCAACCGACACCTTGTATTTACCCAGCGGCAGCACGGTATGGTCGAGGAAGAAGAACACGTCGTCCCACAGGCCGGTGATGTACAACACGTACGCGGCCCACACCAGCAGCTGGAACAGTTTTTCGAACGAGACCATGCCGGGGCTGATCTCGTGCGAGCGCGCGAACACGCGGCGCAGCAGGTAAAAGGTGAAGCGGATTGCCGCCAGCGCGCCGAAAATCGGCAGCGCCACGTTGACCAGGTTGGTGTGCGGCATGTACTGGCGTAACGCCAGGCGCGACAACCACAGCAGGCTCATGATGGCCAGCGGCCCCATCACCCGTCCAAAACTCTCGACCCCG
Organism: Duganella sp.; assembly: GCA_040508835.1. Taxonomy (GTDB): domain Bacteria; phylum Pseudomonadota; class Gammaproteobacteria; order Burkholderiales; family Burkholderiaceae_D; genus Rugamonas. The sequence goes on from JBEVMD010000430.1 coordinate 2,894, forward strand.
AACCGCGCCATCTGGCCCTGCTGCGCGCCCGGCTGGGCGTTGCGGCCGAAGCGGCGGCGCAGCACATTGGCCACGGTCCAGCCCAGGACGATGGAAGCGATGATTGCGCCAAGCTGCCAGAGCAGCAGCACGTTCTTGAAGTCACCGGTGATGTCGTCGATGAGTTTGAGGAGGGGCTGTTGTGGAGTCATCTTCAAATCTGGTGTGAAATCCCCCGCACCCGGCTGCCACGCCATGCACGCGGCGTGGCATGGGGGGCGGTGCTGCGGGGGTAAAAGTTATACGCTTACTCGGCGTCGGCTTCCGCCTCGTCCTGCACCGGCGCGACCTTCTTGGCCATCGGTTTGCGCTCGAACACGGCGGCAAAGAAGCCGTCGGTCTGGTGCTTGTGCGGCAGCAGCTTCAGGAAGTCGCCCATCTCCAGGTCGATCTTCTGGTCGGCCAGCACCTTGGTCATCGGCACCAGTTCGAAGTCCGGGTGGGCGGCCAGGAACTGGTTGGCGATGAAGTCGTTCTCTTCGTCGAGGAAGCTGCAGGTGGCGTACACCAGGCGGCCGCCGCCCTTGAGCAGGCGCGCGGCGCCGTCCAGGATCGCGGCCTGCTTCACTTGCAGTTCCGCCACGGCGCTTTCCTGCTGACGCCACTTGACGTCCGGATTGCGGCGCAGGGTGCCCAGGCCCGAGCAGGGAGCGTCCACCAGCACGCGGTCGATCTTGCCGGCCAGGCGCTTGATCTTGGCATCGCGTTCGTGCGCGATCAGCACCGGGTGCACATTGGACAGGCCGCTGCGCGCCAGGCGCGGCTTGAGCTTGGCCAGGCGCTTTTCCGACACGTCGAACGCGTACAGGCGGCCGGTGTTGCGCATGGTGGCGCCCAGCGCCAGCGTCTTGCCGCCGGCGCCGGCGCAGAAGTCCACCACCATCTCGCCGCGCTTGGCGCCGACGATGGCCGACAGGATCTGGCTGCCCTCGTCCTGCACCTCGATATGGCCGTCCTTGAACAGCGGCAGGTTTTGCAGCTGCGGCTTTTGCAGCACGCGCAGGCCCAGCGGCGCGAACGGCGTGGGCGTGGCGCGGATCGGCGCCTCGGCCAGCGTGGCAATCACGTCGTCGCGGTTGGCCTTGATGGCGTTCACGCGCAGGTCCAGCGGCGCCGGCTGGTTCATGCCGTCGGCCAGTTCCAGCGTTTCCGCTTCGCCCATTTGCGCGACCAGCTTGTCGAACAGCCACTTCGGCATGTTGGAACGGCTTGACTTGTGCATCACCTTGCGGTCGATTTGCAGGATGCGCTCGACCCATTGCACTTCTTCTTCGGTCAGCCCGCCCAGCGCCTCGACACCCACGGCGTCGGCCATGCCCAGCAGGGTCAGGCGACGCATGGTGGCGCCGCCGCCACCTTCGGAGAAATCGGTATAAAACGATTTATTGCGCAGCACGTTGTATATGCACTCGGCGATGGCGCCGCGTTCGCGACCGCCCAGGCGCGGGTGGTCTTTGAAGTAGCGCGACAGGGTGGTATCGGCAGGGGCGGCAAAACGCAAAATCTCGCGCAACACTTCTTCGGCGTTGGCGAGTATCGCTGGAGGCAATCTCATGGAAATCCTTGGTTAATGTGTTAGCTGGTCTCGAGGACCCGCACTTGTCCTTGCGCCATCGTCAGCCGGCCTTCCACGAACCAGCGCACGGCCTGTGGATAGAGCTGGTGTTCCTGCACCAGCACGCGCGCCGACAGCGTGTCGGGCGTATCGCCCGGCAATACCGGCACCCGCGCTTGCGCCACGCTGGGACCATGGTCCAGCTCGGCGGTGACGAAGTGCACCGTCGCGCCATGCTCGGCCACGCCCGCCTGCAGCGCTTGCGCATGGGTATGCAGGCCGGGGAACAGCGGCAGCAGCGACGGATGAATGTTGAGCATGCGGCCCGCGTAATGGTCTACAAAGCCCGTCGTCAGGATGCGCATGAAACCGGCCAGCACCACCACATCGGGGTGAAACTGGTCGATCACGGTCTGCAGGGCGGCGTCGAACGCTTCGCGGCTGGCGTAATCCTTATTCGAGACCACGGCAGTGGCAATGCCGTGCGACGCGGCAAATACCAGGCCGCCGGCATCGGCGCGGTTGCTGATCACGGCCGCAATGCGGGCCGGCCAGCGCTCGGCCCGGGCCGCCCGCACGATTGCTTCCATGTTGCTTCCGCGACCTGAAATAAGGATGACGATGTTTTTCATAGGCCGACATTGTACCTTGTCCACACCGGCCGGAAAACAAAATCCCAATAAATGCTGCAGCGCAGCAGGAATCCGCGCCGCCGCGCGTGCGGGAGCGCCAGCCCAGGCCGCGCTTACTCGAACGAGTAAAACACGCGGAACGGGACCTGCTTTTCGGCCCAGTAATCGGCAGCATCGCGGAAGACGTCGAGCAGGGTTTCCCGCGCTTCCTTGTCAAATTTTTGGGCATTGGGCAATTGCTCGAGCACCACCAGGAAACCTTCCTGGTCGCCGGCGGCGGCCATGGTGGCGGTCAGCGTCTCGCGCAGACCGTCGAAGTTCTTGCCTACGCCCTTGGGAAACAGGAACGATTCGGCGATGATGCCCAGCACTTGCTGCTTGGTGGCGCCCGCAATGCAGTGCGCATACAGGAAGTGCTGTCCGAGGCGCGCCGCTTCCTCCTGCAGCTCGGTCACGCGAAACGCGCGGATCGACTGCACGAGATTGGGTGGCACGGTCATCAGCAAGCTCTCGTTGCCCTCAATCTGACCTGGTATGTACGGTGTGTCCACTTTGCTGTCGGGAGTGCCTAACTTGTGAATTAAAGAGTAAATAATTTGAGCACCTGTCCACTTGACACGGCCGGCGGGTCAGCGCCAGACGTGGTCGATTCAACATGTTTTTGAATCCCATACGCTTATTAGGGTAACGTGTTGTTCCTCCCAGATCAACACGAATGTGATTCCGCGCGCAATATTTGTTAAAACCGGAACATTTAAAGCGGCTTTTAGGACGAAATCGGTACAGATTGCCGCTTCGGCCCGCCACCGCGTTTCTAGCCGCCTGTTACAATTTGTTGCCACAGATACTAGTTAGCCTCTGGCCCTCCGCCACCAACGGGATTACCATGGAATCATGGCGTCTCAGTGTCCCTGACACGCTCTCCGGATCCAACCGACAGACAAGCCGATAGACAAACCGACAATACGAGGTATCACAATGAGCCTGCAAACCAAACTGATCGCAACCATGCTGTGCGCCGCCGCCCTGCCGCTGGCCCACGTTGCCAACGCCGCCGACTTCGAAGACTACGGCCGCGTGGTGCGCGTGACGCCGCAGGTCGAGCAGATCAACCGTCCGCGCCAGGAATGCCGCACCGAGTACGTGCAAGTCCAGCAACCGCCCCCACAGCGCAGCGTGGGCGGCGCCATCATTGGCGGCCTGATCGGCGGCCTGGCCGGTAACCAGGTGGGCGGCGGCAGCGGCCGCTCGGCAGCCACGGCGGCCGGCGCGATTGCCGGCGCCGTCATCGGCGACCGCACCGACAACGCCAACCTGCCCAACAGCGGCGGCGTGCAGGAACAGCAAGTCAAGCAGTGCCGCACGGTCGACCACTGGGAATCGCGCACCTCGGGCTATGAAGTGACGTACGAATACCGGGGCCGCAACTACACCGACGTCATGTCGTACGACCCGGGCGAGCGCCTGCGCCTGCGCGTGGCCATCGAGCCGATGCAGCGCTAATCCCCCGCTCCCCTTGCACAATGCCGGTCCCTGCGACCGGCATTGTCGTTTTTGGCTTGCCGTTCGCTTCGCCGGCGCGGGATAATGCGGCTGCATTCCCGCCTCCCCCACGCATCGCCGCCAATGTTAATCAAACGTAAATCCATCGAACAAGTAGAATCCTCCCGCCCGGCGCGCAAGCCCAGGTTTGCGCCCGTCACGTTGTCCGAGCAGGACGGCGTGCGTTACCTGCACTTCGGCACCGAATGGGTGCAGGGCGCGATGCGCATCCGCAAACCGAACTGGCCGGAACTGGAATACGCGCAGCAGATGATGGCCTGGATGCTGTGGAATGCGCAGCCGCGCCACATCGCCCAGCTGGGCCTGGGCACGGCCACGCTGACCAAGTTCAGCTACGCCACCTTTCCCGAGGCCACCGTCACGGCCGTGGAGCTGAACCCGTCGGTGATCGCCATCTGCGCGTCGATGTTCAAGCTGCCGCCCAATGACGCCCGCCTGCGCGTGGTGGAAATGGACGCCCTCGACTACGTGGACGACGACGCCAACGCCGGCACGCTCGACGCCCTGCAGGTGGACCTGTACGACGCCACCGCGCGCGGCCCCGTGCTCGACAGCGCCGAGTTCTACCAGGCGTGCAACCGCTGCCTGGCCGATGATGGCATCATGACGGTGAACCTGTTCGGCGACCATCCGAGCTATGCGCGCAACATCAAGGCCATCAAGTTCGCGTTCGCCCAGGTGATCTGCCTGCCGGAAGTCCACGACGGCAACGTGGTGGCCATCGCCTTCAAGCGCCAGCGCCCCATCGACCTGAAAGCGCTGACCGCGCGCGCAGTGCAGATCGTGGCCGACACCAGGCTGCCGGCCAAGTCGTGGGTAAAAGGGATCGCCGCCAGCATGGCTGCAGCCAAGGCGGTCAAGTAAGCACAATAAGCAAAATAAGCAAAATAAGCGCAGCACGGTAGTTCGGCGCCGGAACGGTCCGGCGCCCGCCCAGTGGGAGCACGGCATGACCGCACCGCTCGATCTGCAACACATCTACAGCTGGCTGCTGGCCGACGGCATGGTGCGCCAGAGCGAGGTGGGCGCGCTGCACGCGCACAGCCAGGCCATCATGAAGAACAATCCCATGCATCCGCTGTGCGCGGTGGCGCATGGCAAGCTGCTGTCGGCCCAGCCGCCGCACAAGTTGCTGACGCTCGACGCGCTGTGCGAGTGGATGGCCCGGCGCCACCACCTGCCCTTCATCCGCATCGACCCGCTCAAGATCGATTTTACGAAGGTGGCCGACGTCATGTCCGCCAGCTATGCGGCGCGCTTCCATATCCTGCCGGTCGAGCTCACGCCAGACACGCTGGTCGTGGCCACTGCCGACCCCAACGCCACCGACTGGGAAGCGGAAATTGCCCGCCTGTCGCGCCGCGCGATCCGCCGCGTGATTGCCAATCCGCTCGACATCGCCCAGTACACCACGCAGTTCTTCAGCCTGGCCAAGTCGATCAAGAAGGCCAACAAGACCAACAGCAACGAGCTGGCGCTGCGCAACAATTTCGAGCAACTGGTGGAACTGGGCAAACTGAGCAAGCAGGTGGACGCCAACGACCAGCACGTCATCAACATCGTCGACTGGCTGTGGCAGTATGCGTTCGAACAGCGCGCGTCCGACATCCACCTGGAACCCAAGCGCGACCTGGCGGCCATCCGCTTCCGCATCGACGGCGTGCTGCACCAGGTGTACCAGGTGCCGGCCGTGGTGATGATCGCCATGACCGCGCGCATCAAGCTGCTGGGCCGCATGGACGTGATCGAAAAGCGCCGCCCGCAGGACGGCCGCATCAAGACCCGCACGGCCGGCGGCCAGGAGGTGGAACTGCGGCTCTCGACCTTGCCCACTGCCTTCGGCGAAAAACTGGTGATGCGCATCTTCGATCCCGACGTGGTGGTCAAAACCCTGCCCGAACTGGGCTTCCCGCCCGACGACGCCGCCCGCTGGGACGCGCTCACCCAGCGTCCGCACGGCATCATCCTGGTCACCGGCCCCACCGGCTCGGGCAAGACCACCACGCTGTACACGACGCTCAAGGCGCTGGCCACGTCGGAGGTGAACGTGTGCACGGTGGAAGACCCGATCGAGATGGTGGAAGCGGCGTTCAACCAGATGCAGGTACAAAGCAGCATCGACCTGACGTTTGCCGACGGCGTGCGCGCGCTGATGCGGCAGGACCCGGACATCATCATGGTGGGCGAGATCCGCGACCTGGCCACGGCCGAGATGGCGATCCAGGCCGCGCTGACGGGCCACCTGGTGCTGTCCACGCTGCACACCAACGACGCGCCATCGGCCGTGATGCGGCTGCTGGAACTGGGCGTGCCCTACTACCTGCTGGAGGCCACGCTGATCGGCATCATGGCCCAGCGCCTGGTGCGCACGCTGTGCGAACACTGCAAGGCGCCCGACGGCGAACTGAGCGACGACATCTGGCACACCCTGGGCGGCGCCTGGCAATTGCCGAAACCGGCCACCATCTACCGCGCCGTGGGCTGCGGCGAATGCCGCCAGACCGGCTACCGCGGCCGCACCGGCCTGTACGAACTGCTGTCGGTCACCAGCCAGTTCAGCGAACAGATCCGCGAACAAACGGAAGTGCACGCGCTGCGCCGGCAAGCGGTGACCGACGGCATGAAGCCGCTGCGTATCGCCGGCGCGCTCAAGATCGTCGAGGGCACCACCACCGCCGACGAAGTGCTCAAGGCCACGGCCGCGCTGATCGCGAAGTAGCGCGGTGGTGCGGTGGTGCGGTGGTGCGGTGATGGCGATGGTGCGTGGTGCGGTGATGGCGATGGTGCGTGGTGCGTGGTGCGGTGGTGCCATGGTGCGGTGGCGCCGATCCATGCAAAATGGGCGCCGCAAAAACGCCAGCCAAAAAACCCTTGGCACATCTGCGGCATCTGTATATAATACGGCCTCTTTCGGGGGTCGTTAGCTCAGCTGGTAGAGCAGCGGACTTTTAATCCGTTGGTCGCAGGTTCGAATCCATCACGGCCTACCACCGAATTTCAGTCGTACAGATCGAGGTTACCCGCTCATGGCGCGTAACCTTTTTTTGTATGCGCGCAAAGGCAAACCATGCCATCCACGATCCGCCATCTTTATTCCAAGACCGCCCGTCATCGGCCCGTAAGCGCCGTGGAGGCCATCACGCTTGTCACCGGCCTCGGCATCGACGGCGACCCGCACGCCCACAAGCTCAGTCCACGACAGGTACTGGTCACGGTGACCGAACAGCTGCAAGCGCTGGCGGTCGCGCCGGGCGCGCTGGGCGAAAACCTCGTGCTCGATAACGTGGCGCTGGCCGACTTCCGCCCCGGCAGCGCCATCGTCAGCGGCGACGTCGAAGTCCGCCTGACCATGTACTGCGAGCCGTGCAGGCAGATCGCGCCCATCGTCGGCAACCTGGCCGCCGTGATCGGCAAACGCGGCATCCTGGGCGTGGTGGTTGCCGGCGGCACGCTGCGCGCGGGCGACGCCGTCACGCTGATCCCCGGCCGGTATGCCCCGCTGCCGGAATCGGTCCGCCAAAAGTTCGCCGACTTCGTGGCCACCATTCCACCGGGCCGCGTGGTGCGCTACCGCGACATCACGCTGGCCATTGGCGTGGACGACAGCTTCATGCGCGCCCTGCCCGGCTACATCAGGCGCCACCTCGACCAGGGGCTGCCGCTGCACCGCATCGTCAACGGCCGCGGCGAGCTGCTGGCGACGATTGCGCAGCAGGCTGAAACACTGGCGGCGGAAGGCGTGCCGTCGAACGGCGCGGTCGACCTGGCCCGCTTCCTGTGGCAGGGTTGACGGCCTACTCTCCCAGCCAGCGAGCGCTGCCCGACACCCGGATCGAACTGCCCGCCTCGCTGCCGATCTGCACCTGCAGATGCGACGGCGCGCCCATGTCCTCGCCCTGGATGATGTCAATGCTGCCGCCATGCGGCCAGTCGAGGTCGCGCAGGTAGCCGGCCAGCGCGGCCGCGGCAGCGCCGGTGGCGGGATCCTCGTACACGCCGCCGGACGCGAACGGATTGCGCGCATGGAAACGCTGCGGCGTTTCCGCGTGCACCAGCGCCACCGTGGTGAGGCCATGGTCGCGCATGAAGCGGCGGCCGGCGTCGAGGTCGTAGCGCATCGCGCGCAATCTGGCGCGGCTGGCCAGCGCCAGCACCAGGTGATGGGCGCCGCCGAAGGCGATCGCCGGCGGGATACGGTCGTCGAGGTCGGACAGCGCGTAGCCGAACAGCGCCAGCGCCTGCTGCACCAGCGCGGGCGGCGCCGGCTCGCTGGACGTGCCCGGCGACTGCAGCGCGGCCGACACCTTGCCGCCGCCCGTTATGCCTTCCACGGTAACGCGGGTGTGATTGGTGGTCAGCGGAAAAATGCCGTCGCCATTCTGCTGCGCCAGCACGGCGCCCAGCGCAATGGTGGCGTGGCCGCAGAACGGCACTTCGCCGTCGGGTGAAAAATAGCGCACGCGCCAGCCGTCGCCGCTGGGCGCGGCAAACACGGTTTCCGAGTAGCCCATTTCGGCCGCGATGCGCTGCATGGCCGGTTCGTCGGGCAGCGACGCCCGGATCATGACGCCGGCCGGGTTGCCGCCCTGGTCGTCCTTGGTGAATGCCGCCACTTTATGAATCTTGGTGATCGTCTGCACGATGTTCCCTCCCCAGTTGAACTCCTTAATTGACAGCCATGACAGCATTGGTCACTATCGTTGCTTTACCCACTCATAGAGCGACCGTTACATGACTATACCGCGACTTTCTGTTCTTGCCTTCCTCCTCTCGGCGTCCCTTGGCGGCCATGCCGGGGCTGCTGAATCTGCTGACGCTGCTGCGCCTGCCGCCAGGCACGCCATCACCCACGAAGACGTGTGGCTGATGAAGCGCGTGGGTGCGCCCACGGTGAGCCCGGACGGCAAGTGGGCGGTGTTCTCCGTCACCGATCCGGCCTACGACAGCAAGGAACAATGGTCGGACCTGTGGATCGTGTCGACCGGCGATGGCAGCGCGCCGCGCCGCCTCACTTTCAGCAAGGGCGGCGAAGGCGCCGTCAACTGGTCGCCGGACAGCCGCCAGCTGGTGTTCGTGGCCAAACGCGACGGCGACGACGCGGGCCAGGTCTACCGCATCGACGTAGCCGGCGGCGGCGAGGCGCAACGCCTGACCACGCTGACGCTGGGCGCGCGCACGCCCAGGTTCAGCCCGGACGGCAAGCAGCTGCTGTTCGTCAGCGACGTCTTCCCCGACGCCAAAAACGAAGACGACAACAAGCGCATCGCCAAGGAGCGCAAGGACCGCAAGTACACGGCGCGCGCCTACGAGTCCTTCCCGCCGCGCTATTTCGACAAGTGGCTCGACGATAAAAAAGTGCGCCTGTTCGTGATGGATGCGGCCGTGGGAGCGACCGCGGGCGCCACGCCGCGCGACGTGCTGTCCGGCACCCGGCTGGCGGCCATGCCGGGCTTTGGCGGCGGCCAGGGCGACGAGGGACAGGCGCTCGACGCCGTCTGGTCGCAAGACGGCAAGGCCATCGTGTTCTCGGCATCCACCAACCGCGACGAAGCGGCGCGCGCGGCCGGCTACACCCAGATTTTTTCGGTGCCCGTTGCCGGCGGCGAAGCGCAGCAGCTGACCCAGGATAAGCACAGCTACAAGGCGCTCAAGTTCAGCAAGGACGGCAAGACCCTGTTTGCGCTGACCGAAGCGGAAGAGCCGGGCAACATCTACGACGTCTCGCGCCTGGCCAGTTTTAATTGGCCCATCGCCAACCCCGCGCCCAAAATCCTGACGGCCGCGCTGGACCGCTCGATCTCGCGCTTTGCCCTGCCCGATGGCACGGGCCGCATCGTGTTCAGCTACGAGCACGCGGGCCTGGAGCAACTGCATTCGATCAAGTACGACGGCAGCGACCTGCGCGCTGAGGCCTCGCCGGCCACCGGCTCGATCGGCGCCTTCAGCAGCGGCGGCAAGGCCGTGGTGGGCGTGTGGGAATCGGCCATCAACCCGCCCGAGGTCTACGCGTTCAATGGCGCGCCCAAGCGCCTGACATCGTTCAACGTGGAGCGCGCAGCGCGCATCGACTGGCAGGCGCCCGAGCATTTCTGGTTCCAGGCCAGCGACGGCCGCATGATCCACAACATGCTGATCAAGCCGGCCAATTTCGACCCGGCCAAAAAATATCCGCTGTTTACCGTGATCCACGGCGGCGCCGCCAATATGTGGCGCGACCAGTTCGTGCTGCGCTGGAATTACCACCTGCTGGCGCAACCGGGCTACGTGGTGCTGCTCACCGACTACAAGGGTTCCACCGGCTACGGCGAGGACTTCGCGCGCGCCATCCAGGGCGATCCGCTCAAGGGACCGGCCGACGAGCTCAACGAGGCAGTCGATGAAGCGATCAAAAAATACCCGTACATCGACAGCAGCAAGCTCGCGGCCGGCGGCGCCAGCTACGGCGGCCACCTCGCCAACTGGCTGCAGGCCACCACCACGCGCTACAAGGCCATCGTCTCGCACGCGGGCGAAATGGACCTGATCATGCAATGGGGCAGCAGCGACAGCATCTACGGCCGCGAAGTCAACAGCGGCGGCCCGGTGTGGGACAACCTGCCCGTGTGGCGCAACCAGAGCCCGGTCCTGCAAGGCGGCAACCACGCCAAGGGCACCGGCTTTACCACGCCGATCCTGATCTCCGTAGGAGAGCTCGACTATCGCGTCCCGGCCAACAATGCACTGATGAACTTTGCCACCCAGCAGCGCCTGAACGTGCCCAGCAAGCTGCTGGTATTCCCCGATGAAAACCACTGGATTCTCAAGGGCGAAAACAGCCGCTACTTCTACAACGAAGTACACGGCTGGCTGGCCAGGTACCTGAAATAAATCGACGCAAAAAGGGCCGCATCGCGCGGCCCTTTTTTTACAGCTGTATGTCAGCGATTATTTTACGCGCAGCG
>JBEVMD010000483.1:0-6314 GCA_040508835.1 Duganella sp.
CAGGCAGTACGCACTTCCGCCAGCAGCTCCTCCGAGCGGAAGCCGCCGCCCAGGGCGATGGTCACCAGGTGCTGCACCAGTACGTCGAGCGGCTTGTTGGGCACGGGCCGCGCTTCGATGTTGCGCGCGGCCACGGCCTGGCGCGCGCCGGCCGCCTCCAGCAGCTCCATGCTCTGGGTGGGCACCAGCGTCAGGCGCGATACCCGGCCCGGCGCGTGACCGCTGCGCCCGGCCCGCTGCAGCAGCCGGGCGATGCCCTTGGCGCTGCCGATCTGCAGCACCCGCTCCACCGGCAAGAAATCCACGCCCAGGTCCAGGCTGGACGTGCACACCACGGCCTTCAGCTGGCCTTTTTTCAGGCCCAGCTCCACCCAGTCGCGCACTTCCTTGTCCAGCGAGCCGTGGTGCAGCGCGATCAGGCCGGCCCAGTCGGGCCGGGCGTCGAGCATGTGCTGGTACCACAGCTCGGCCTGGGATCGGGTATTGGTAAACACCAGCGTGCTGCCGTGCTGTTCGATTTCGGCGACCACGTACGGCAGCATCTGGATGCCCAGGTGCCCGCCCCACGGAAAACGCGACGGATGGTCGGGAATCAGGGTGTCGACCACGATTTCCTTGCTCACATGCCCCTCGACCGTCACGCCATCGGGCATCAACGCTTCGCGCGCCTGCGCCAGGTTGCCCAGCGTGGCCGACAGGCCCCACACCAGCAGGTGCGGGTTCCAGCGGCGCAGGCGCGCCAGCGCCAGCTGGGTTTGCACGCCGCGCTTGTTGGCCATCAGCTCGTGCCATTCGTCGATGATGATCATGTCCAGCTGCGCGAACTGGGCCACCGCATCGGCCTTGCTGAGCATGAGCGTCAGGCTCTCGGGGGTGGTGACCAGCGTGTCGGGCAGGCGTTTATTCTGGCGCGCGCGCTGGGCCGAACCGGTGTCGCCCGTGCGCGCTTCGATCTGCCACTGCGGCAGCAGGTCGGCAGCGGACTCCTGCAAGGCGCGCAGGGTGTCGGCCGCCAGCGCGCGCATCGGCGTGATCCACAGCACCTTGAGGCCCACGCGCGGGCGCGGCACCAGCAGCGCGCGTTGCAGCGCGGCCAGCCACACGGAATACGTCTTGCCGGCGCCGGTACTCGCGTGCAGCAGGCCGGACTGGCCCTTGGCCGCTGCCTGCCAGACCTTGCGCTGGAACGGAAACACACTCCAGCCGCGCGCCGCAAACCACGCGTCCACCTGCCCGCGGGCCGCAGCAGGCTTGATGGCCGCACCGGACCGCGCCGTCATGGCGCGACCAGCAGGCTTTTGAGGGTATCGAGCGTATCGGCCTCGTCCACCGATTTATCGGTGCGCTGGCGCAGGATGCGGGGGAAGCGCACGGCAATGCCGGATTTATGGCGGGGCGAGCTGGCAATGCCTTCAAAGCCGATCTCGAACACCATGCTGGGCGTGACGCTGCGCACGGGACCGAATTTTTCGATCGTGGTGCGGCGGATCGCGTGATCGACCTTGGCGATTTCGGCGTCGGTGAGGCCCGAATACGCCTTGGCAAACGGCACCAGCTTGCGCTGGCCGTTGCCATCGGCCGCCGCTTCGCCCTCGGCCAGGTTATCCCACACGGCAAACGTGTAGTCGGTGTACAGCGAGGCGCGCCGGCCGTGGCCCGCCTGGGCGTAGATCAGGACCGCATCCACGCTGTACGGCTCGATCTTCCATTTCCACCACGTGCCCACGTTCTTGGTGCGGCCCACGCCGTACTCGGCGTCCACCGCCTTGAGCATCATGCCTTCCACGCCGCGCTCGCGCGACTGGGCGCGGATCGCGGCCAGCTGTTCCCAGCTGTCGGCCACGATCAGGGGCGAGATGCGCAGCTGCGGCGCGACATGGCGCGCATGCAGCGATGCGACCAGGGTCTCCAGCAAGGCGCGCCGTTCGGACTGCGGCGTGGTGCGCAGGTCGCGCCCCTCGAATTCCAGCAGGTCGTACGCCACCAGCGCGGCCGGCAACTCGCCCAGCAGACGCGCCGACACCGTCTTGCGGCCGATCCGTTTTTGCAGGTCGGCAAATGGCGCGGGCGCGTTACCGCTGTGCCAAATCAAAATTTCGCCGTCGATCACCACGCCGTCGGGCAGCGCCAGCGCCGCCAGCTCGGGAAAGCGCTCGGTGATCAAGTCTTCGCCGCGCGACCACAGCCAGGTTTTGCCTTCGCGGCTGACCAGCTGGGCACGCATGCCGTCGTACTTCCATTCCACCTGCCACTGCGACAGGTCGCCCAGCGACGCCGGCTCGCGTTCGAGCTGGTGCGCCAGAAAGAACGGGTACGGCTGGCCGCCGCGCTGCGCGTGCTCTTCGGCCGTGTGTTCCGCGATCAGCTGCTGGAAGCCGGCGCCCGTGGGACGCACGCTGCCGTCGGTCCAGCCCATCAGGCGCTGGGCGATCAGCTTGCTGTCGAGGCCGGCAATCGCGCTGAGCGCGCGCGTGACCAGCAGGCGCGAGACGCCCACCCGGAAGCCGCCGCCGATCAGCTTGGTCAGCAGGAAGCGCTCGCGCGTATCGAGCTGGTCCCAGTACTGGAACAGCGACGTGCGCACCGTGCCGGGGTCGGCGCCGCGCAACGGCGCAATGCCCAGCTCGATCCAGTCGGCCAGGCCGATTTCGCTCGGCTGGGTGGGCGGCGGCAGGATGTGGGCAATGGTTTCGGCCAGGTCGCCGACCGCGTGGTAGCACTCGTCGAACAGCCAGTCGTCCAGTCCCGAATACTCGATGGCGAACTGGCGCAGCAGCTTGGTGGGCACGGCCTGGCGCGGCTTGCCGCCCGCCAGGAAATACACGGCCCACGCCGCGTCGGCCGGCGCCGCCGTGCTGAAGTACATCTGCAGCGCGGCCAGCTTGCGGGTGGTGGACGTGGTCTCGTCGAGCTCGGCATACAGCATGGCAAAATCACGCATGGCGGCCTCCGCCGGCCGCTGGCGCGCCTGCCGCCGGCTCCGATGCCGGGTCCGCTAAAGCATCGGCTGCCGGATCCGCTGCCTGCGCGGCCGCGATGTCTGCCGCCGCGCCGCCGGTGTCGCTGTCGCTGTCGTTGACATTGTCTTTGGCATTGTCTTTGACATTGTCGTTGACGCTGTCGCTGGCGGCGCCGGATGGGCCGGCAGCGGCGTCGTCCGCCTCGTCGTCGCCGTACTCGGTATCGAAGCCGCTTGCCTGCAGGCCCTGCTGCTGCAGCCAGCGCACCAGCACCGCGATCGAACCGTGGGTGACGATCACGCGCTCGGCGCCGGTGGCGGTAATGGCCTGCATCAGGCCCGGCCAGTCCGCATGATCGGACAGCACGAAACCGCGATCGACGCCGCGCCGGCGGCGGGCGCCGCGCAGCTGCATCCAGCCGCTGGCAAAGGCGTCGCTGAAATCGCCGAAGCGCTTGACCCACGGCGAGCCGGCCGCCGACGGCGGCGCGATCACGAGCGCCCGGCCGATATCGCTTTTCTCGACGTCGCCCACCATCACCGTGGGCGGCAGCCATACGCCGCTGTCGCGGTACACCTGGTTCAGGGTCTGCACAGCGCCGTGGCAGATGATGGGGCCGATGTCGGGATCGAGGCCGCTCAGGATGCGCTGCGCCTTGCCAAAGCTGTAGCACTGCATGATGCTGGCGCGGCCCTGGTCGGCATTGGCGCGCCACCAGGCGTTGATGTCGTCGTACACGTCCTGCTGCGGCTGCCAGCGGTAGATCGGCAGCCCGAACGTGGATTCGGTAATGAAGGTATCGCAGCGCACCGGCTCGAACGCGGTGCACGTGCTGTCCGCTTCGACCTTATAGTCGCCGGAAGCCACCCAGACTTCGCCCCGGTACGCCATGCGCACCTGTGCCGAGCCCAGCACGTGACCGGCCGGGTGCAGGGAAATGGCGACCCCGTTGTGGACCACCGTTTCGCCATAGTCCAGGCCGTCGATATGGATGGGGCCCAGCCGCGAACGCAGCACGTTGACGCCCGGCGTGGCTGCCAGGTAGTGGCGGTGGCCGCCGCGCGCGTGGTCGCCGTGGGCGTGCGTGATCACGGCCCGTTCCACGGGACGCCACGGGTCGATATAGAACTGGCCGGGCACGCAATAGAGGCCTTCCTTGCGCACGACCACCATGTCCGATGAGGCGGATGACATTGCACACATAAACAGCTTTCAGAAATCGATGCCCCGATTCTGTCGCCGCCTGCCGCCGCCGTCTGTCAGGCAGCGCACTCTGCACGCGTGCGCCGCTGTTGCCCTGCTTGCGCGTGCTTGCGCCCTGCCGCGCCTTGCCCGCGATCACGCCGGATCGATGTATTCGGCCATGAAGTGGGCGTTGTCGTCCTCCACCTCGTCGATGATCACGCGCTCGGCGCCGATCATCAGCAGGGCCGACAGCGTAAAAGCGCCGCCCGACAGGCGTGCGCGCGCGCGCGACCGTGTGCGCGCAGCGGTGCGGGAGGGCGGAGGCTTGCCGGGGAGCGGAGACGGGAGCTTGCCCATCCGGGACGGGCTTGCGGTTCGTTTGCTGGTAGCCATAGGATTCCCCCTAAAAACGCCGATGCGCGCCGATGCGGCGCGCTGCCTCCAGAGTATCGCGCACGATAGCACTGCGCCATCGGACACTGCTTACTATGCTGTAGGAGGAACCGTGCGCTGGCGGCGCGCTTGCGCTACCATAGAGCCCTGACCGCCTTTCACACCACATACCATGACTTTTACCCTCAGCGACACCGCCTACGGCACCGACACTCCCGCAGCAAAAAACGCCATGTTCGACGACCTGCGCTCGCAGTTGACGGGCCTGGTCCACGGTGAAACCGACCTGATCGCCAACTCCGCAAACTTCAGCTCGCTTGTTTTCAACGCCATGCCGGACTTGAACTGGGCCGGCTTCTACTTCCTGCAGGGCGATGAGCTGGTGCTGGGCCCGTTCCAGGGCAAGCCCGCCTGTATCCGCATCAAGCGGGGCCGCGGCGTGTGCGGCACCACCGTGGTGGAAGGCAAAACCATCGTCGTGCCCGATGTGCACGCATTCCCCGGCCACATTGCCTGCGACGTCAATTCGCGCTCGGAACTGGTGGCGCCCGTGCGCCGCCCCAACGGCGAGATCCTCGGGGTGTTCGACCTCGACAGCCCGCTGCCCAACCGCTTCGACCAGACCGACGCCGACGGCATCGAATCGCTGGTGCGCATCCTGGAAGCGACGCTGGCCTAAGCCCGCTCCCCGACCTTACGCGCCCGCCGCGTCCTTGCCCGGCGCGGTGCCCATGCTTGCCGCCAGCAGTTCGGCGCGCAGCCGCGCTTCGGCAGCTTCCATTTCCGGCGTGAACTCGCGCTGCTCGCGCCGCTCGCACACTGCGCGGATTTCCACCGTCAGGCCGCCGTCGAGCGGATACGGGTACGCCTGGGCCCAGGCCACGGCGTCTTCCAGCGACGCTGCCTGCAGCATCCAGTAGCCGGCCACCAGCTCGTTCAATGCGGAAAACGGTCCGTCTACCACGGTGGTGTTGGCATTGGCGAAGTGTACGCGTGCGGACCGGTCGGCGACCGGCAGGCCGCACGCGGCCAGCAGCGCGCCGCTGCGCACGCCCTCGGCGTGGTACGCCTGGATGCGCGCCAGGGCCTCGGCATCGGGCCCCGAGCTGGCGTCGAACCTGGCGTCGAAATCGGCGCGCAGCAGCACCAGGTAGCGGGTCAGGTCGGGATGGCGTTCGGGCCGGTGCTCGGCCGGCGTGGCGGGGTCGTCGAGGCCGGCCCAGTGTCGCCCCGTGCCCGGCGTCCGGATTTCGTACACGGCGCCCGCGTCGAACAGCGGCCACCAGCGCACCTGTTCAATGACGTCCGCGCGCGAGGCGGCGTCCACCAGCGTCATGCCGGCCACCAGTTCGCGCGGCGCATACGGGCCTTGCGTGCGGACCCAGGCGCCATCCCGGCGCGTGAGCCGCACGGCGCTGTCGCTGGGACGCAGAAACACCCCCGGCTCCAGCGCCGGCGGCTGGTCGCCGCGCTCGGTGCTCTGGTTGGCGCGGCGCAGTACGATGAATTCCATGCTTTCCCCAAATTAATTACTTTGAGGCATTATCCCCACATCCCGGGACGGCAGGCAAGCCTTCTCGCACCGTCATTCCGCACACTGTTGTGGATCGGGTAATCGGGCCATGGCGTCCTTGATCTCTTCGGGCGTCAGGTCGCGGATATGGGTGGCGATCGACCAGTTGTGGCCGAACGGATCAACCAGCACGCCGTAACGGTCGCCCCAGAACATGTCCGTAGGCGGCATTTTGGCGGTGCCGCCGGCGTCCACGGCTTGCT
>JBEVMD010000527.1:0-3308 GCA_040508835.1 Duganella sp.
CACCGCCGGTATCGGTTCGAAGAACGCGAACGCCTGCTCGACCGTCATCGCCAGCACTTCGTGGATGTTCCTGTCCTTGTAGCGGACCTCCAGGGTCTCGCGATTGTAGCGTTGCCCGTGGCAGACGTCGCAGGACACGTAGACGTCCGGCAGGAAGTGCATCTCCACCTTGATCACGCCATCGCCCTGGCACGCTTCGCAGCGTCCGCCCTTGACGTTGAACGAGAAGCGCCCGGCGCTGTAACCGCGCTCCTTGGCGGTGGGCACGGTCGCGAACAGGTCGCGGATCGGCGTAAACAGACCCGTGTACGTGGCCGGATTGGAGCGCGGCGTGCGGCCGATCGGCGCCTGGTCCACCGAGATCACCTTGTCGAAGTGTTCGAGACCGGCGATGGAATCGTGCGGCGCCGGTTCCGTCTGCGAACCATACAAATGGCGCGACAGGGCGGGGAACAGCGTGTCGTTGATCAGCGTCGATTTGCCGGAACCCGAGACGCCGGTCACGCACGTCATCAGGCCCACCGGCAGCTTGAGGCTGACCTTTTTCAGGTTGTTGCCGGTGGCGCCCGTGATCACCAGCTGGCGATCCGGGTCGGCCTCGTGGCGCTTGGCCGGCACGTCGATCTTGCGGCTGCCGTTCAGATACTGGGCCGTGAGCGACTTCTTGTTTTTCAGGATGTCCTTGAGCGTGCCGGCCGCGATCACTTCGCCGCCATGCACGCCGGCGCCCGGGCCCATGTCCACCACATAGTCGGCGGTGCGGATCGCGTCTTCGTCGTGCTCCACCACCAGCACGCTATTGCCGATGTCGCGCAGGTGCTTGAGGGTGTCGATCAGGCGGTCGTTGTCGCGCTGGTGCAGGCCGATCGACGGTTCATCGAGCACATACATCACGCCCGTCAAACCGGAGCCGATCTGCGACGCCAGGCGGATGCGCTGCGCCTCGCCGCCGGACAGGGTGTCGGCGCTGCGGTCCAGCGACAGATAATCGAGACCGACGTTGTTGAGGAACTGCAGGCGCGAGATGATCTCCTTGACCACGCGGTCGGCGATATCCTTTTTGGCGCCCTTGAGCTTTAACTGCTCGAAGAACGACAGCGAATCGCGCAGCGGCTTTTCCGCAATCTCGTAGATCGCCTTTTCCTGCTTGCCGGTGCCGACCTTGACGAAGCGCGCTTCGATGCGCAGGCGCGCGCCGTCGCACGACGGGCACTTTTTCTCGTTGATGAATTTGGCCAGTTCTTCCTTGACCGCCATCGAATCGGTTTCGCGGTAGCGGCGCGCCAGGTTGTTGACCACACCTTCGAAGGTATGCTCCTTGACCACGGTGCGGCCACGTTCATTGACATACGTGAACGGGATCGCGGTCTTGCCGGAGCCGTTCAGCACCGCGTCCTGCGCGGATTTGTTCAACTGCTCGAACGGCACGTCCAGGTCGAATTCGTAGTACGCCGCCAGGTTGGACAGCATCTGGTAATAAAACTGATTGCGGCGATCCCACCCCTTGACCGCGCCGGACGCCAGCGACAGGTTGGGGAAGGCGACGATGCGCTTCGGATCGAAGAACTCGATGTGGCCCAGGCCATCGCACTCCGGGCATGCACCCATCGGGTTATTGAACGAGAACAGGCGCGGTTCGAGCTCCTGCAGCGAATAGCCGCAGGTGTTGCAGGCGAACTTGTTGGAATACACGTGTTCGACGGCCGTATCCATCTCCAGCGCCACGGCGCGGCCGTCGGCCAGGCGCAGCGCGGTCTCGAAGCTTTCGGCCAGGCGCTGCTTGATGTCCGCATTGACCTTCACGCGGTCGATCACCACGTCGATGGTGTGCTTTTCCGTTTTCTTCAGCTTGGGCAGCTCGTCCACTTCGTAGATCTTGGCGTCGTGGGTGCCGCTCTGCACGCGGAAGCGCACGAAGCCCTGCGCCTGCATCTGCTCGAACAGGTCCGAATGCTCGCCCTTGCGGTTGGCCACCACGGGCGCCAGCACCATCAGCTTGGTCCCCTCAGGCATGGCCAGCACCGCGTCGACCATCTGCGACACGGTCTGCGCGGCCAGCGCCTGGTCCGGGTGGTTGATGCAGTACGGCGTACCGACGCGCGCATACAGCAGGCGCAGGTAATCGTGGATTTCGGTGACCGTGCCGACCGTGGAACGCGGATTGTGCGACGTGGCCTTCTGCTCGATGGAGATCGCCGGCGACAGGCCTTCGATCATGTCCACGTCGGGCTTTTCCATCAGCTGCAGGAACTGGCGCGCGTACGCCGACAGCGACTCCACGTAGCGGCGCTGGCCCTCGGCATACAGGGTGTCGAACGCCAGCGAGGATTTGCCGGAACCGGACAGGCCGGTGATGACCACCAGCTGGTTGCGCGGCAGGTCGAGACTGATGTTTTTCAGGTTGTGCGTGCGTGCACCGCGAATGCGGATATATTCCATGGAGTGGCCCTTAGAGTCAGCCCGTCATCATAGCGGGCTTTGAAAAGATGCGCCGTCCTTGCGCTGTATCATGCGCAGGAGGCTTGACACTGTATATAATACCAGTATTCTCTTGCGCTGATTCAAGTCGCGTCAGCGCAGAAGGTGGTAGATGGAGACGGATGCCGAAATTGGTAGGGCAGATGGTGGCCGGGCATCCCCGTTCGTCTATAATCTCTGTTTAGCATTTCACACAGCCTGCCCACGCGGCCGCCGTTACTCAGGAGTTTTATTCATGGCATCAGTCAACAAAGTCATCATCGTCGGCAATCTGGGTCGCGATCCCGAGATCCGCTACATGCCGAGCGGTGATGCAATCGCCAACATTGCCGTGGCGACCTCGTACAAGTCGAAAGACCGCAACACCGGTGAGCAAAAAGAAACCACCGAGTGGCACCGCATCTCGTTCTTCGGCAAGCTGGCCGAAATCGTGGGCCAGTACCTGAAAAAAGGTTCGTCGATCTACGTCGAAGGCCGCCTGCAAACCCGCAAGTACACCGACAAAGACGGCGTCGAAAAATACGCGACCGACATCGTCGCGGAAAACATGCAAATGCTGGGCGGCCGTCAAGGCGCCGGTGGCGATGACGCGGGCGGCTACGGCGGCGGCGGTGGCTACAGCGGCGGCAACGGTGGCGGCGGCGGTTACGACGCGCCCCCACAACGTCCGGCAGCGCCGCAACAGCAGCGCCCGGCCATGGCGCCACCAGCACCACGCCCGGCACCAAAGCCGGCGCCGAACTTTTCGGATATGGATGACGATATTCCGTTCTAGCGAGAACTTTCTCTGATTTGTAATTAGCAAGCCCGTGTGCCAATGGCCACGGGCT
>JBEVMD010000553.1:0-7727 GCA_040508835.1 Duganella sp.
AAACCAGAAAAGCTTCGCTAAAAAATATTGGCGATCCTTGGCCGACTGGTCGCGGGCCGCGCGGAACTCGGCGTCGCTGGACCAGTTGGGCCAGGCCTGGCCATCGGCCAGGTCGCGGCCCAGCGCGTACAACATGCCCAGGTCGTGCGCCATGCCGGCAAACGTCCACTTCGGATTCCACTCGTCCGACGGCTGGTGATAGTTGTCGGTGGTGTAGGCCTGCTCGGCTTTCTTGCCGGCCGCGATGCCGCCCTCGACCCAGTCGTTACCGGAGCCATACGAGATGGCCGGCACGCCGCGCTTGGCGAACGGGAAATGGTCGGAGCGGAAGAAGTAACCGGCTTCCGGCTTCGGATCGGCCGTGTAGGCCAGGTTCCACTGCCTGGCCTTGGTCACCAGCTGGTCCAGCAAGTCCAGCTTGGCATTGCCGGAAATGGTGAAGTTGCGCGAAATACCGTCGGGGCTGAGCGCATCCATATTGATCACGCCCACCGTCCTGGCCAGCGGGTACAGCGGATACGACGCGTAGTATTCGGAGCCCAGCAAGCCCTTCTCTTCCGCCGTCACCGCCAGGAACAGCACGCTGCGCGCGGGCTTGGGCGCCTTGCCGTAGGCGCGCGCCAGTTCCAGCAGCGCGGCCAGGCCGGTGCCGTTGTCCACCGCGCCGTTGTAGATCTTGTCGCCTTTCGCATCGGGCAGGCCGATGCCCAGGTGGTCCCAGTGGCCGCTGTAGATCACGGTGTCGTCGGGACGGCTGGCGCCCACCAGGCGCGCAGCCACGTTTTTCGACGTGATCACCTGCGCATCGACCGCGTAGCGGCCCGACAGCGTGACGTCCTTCAGTTGCACCGGCTTGAAGTCGCGGGTTTGCGCCAGCTTTTTGAGCGCCTCGAAATCCTGGCCGCCGCGCTTGAACAGGTCGGCCGCCAGGTCGCGCTGTATCCACGCTTCCACCGGCGCGTGCGCCTCGGCCGGATTTTTACGGACGATGTCGTACATCACGTTGGTGTTGGAGTTCTTCACGGTGGCCCAGCCGTACGAGGCCGGCGCCGTCTCGTGGACGATGATGGTGCCCAGCGCGCCGCGGCGCGCCATTTCCTCGAACTTGTAGGTCCAGCGGCCGTAATACGTCATGGCTTTGCCGCCGAACTCGCCTTTGCCGGCTTCGAAGTCGGGATCGTTGATCAGCACCACGGCCAGCTTGCCCTTCAGGTCCACGCCCTTGAAGTCGTCCCACTGGCGCTCGGGCGCGGTGACGCCGTAACCGACGAACACCAGCGGCGCATCTTTAAAATCCACCAGCTTCTGGCCGCTCATCGAGGCCCGCACGGCCAGGTCGTCGCCCTGCTTCAATGCGTGCGTGCCCTTGGCGTCGCGCACCGACAGCGTAACCGGTCCCTTCAGTTCGAAGCGCCCGAGCGGCACGTCCTGCGTCCAGCTGCGCTCGCCCGGCTTGCCCTGCACCGGGTCGCCGCCCGGCTGCAGGCCGGCTGCCTTGAACTGCTCCACCAGGTAGGCCACGGTCTTGGTTTCGCCGGCAGTGTTCGGACCGCGACCTTCGAAGGCGTCGGACGACAACACCTTGACGTCCTGCGACAGGCGCTTGGCGTCGAAGTCGGGTTGGGTTTCGGCCTGGGCGCAAAACGCCGAGATCAGCAACAGCGAGAGCAGGGTTTTTTTCAAACGAACCTCCGTGAATAAAAGTCGGGATCACTACGTATCTGGATGACAGCGGCACATACTGCCATGAATAAAACCGCACGACAATGCAACTGCATTCAACAACTTACCATATACGCAATAGTTTCCTGTAAGATATAGCTTTTCTCACAAGGATGTTTTATGCGTCACCTGCTTTCCGCCTGTTCCACCGCCCTGCTGACGCTGAGCCTGACCGCGCTCATTCCCCCCAGCGCCGCTGCCACTGCCGCCACTACCGCCACGACCTCCGCTGCCGCTGCCGCTGCATCGGCGCCCGCCGCCAGCACGCCGCAGCCCGCCATGACGGCCGAACAGTTCCTGCAGGGCCTCACTTTCCGCAAAGGCAAAATCACGCTGCCCGGCGCCATCGCCACGCTGGACCTGCCACCCAGCTTCCGCTACCTGGACCAGGCCGATACAGCGAAGTTGCTGACCGAAGGCTGGGGCAATCCGCCGGGCGGCGAATCGCTGGGCATGATCGTGCCGGCCGACGTCAGCCCCCTGAGCGAGCAAGGCTGGGGCGTGGTGGTCACGTACGACAAGGACGGCCACGTCAAGGACGACGATGCGGACGCCATCAACTACGCGGACCTGCTCAAGGAAATGCAGGAAGGCATGATCGAAAACAACAAGGCGCGCAAGGAACAGGGTTACGAGGCCATGACGCTGGTGCGCTGGGCCGAACAGCCCAGCTACGACAAGGCGCAGCACAAGCTGTACTGGGCCAAGGAACTGCATGCCGAAGGCGCCCGGGAAAATGCGCTCAACTACAATATCCGCGTGCTGGGCCGTGAAGGCGTGCTGGTCCTCAATGCGGTGGCGGGCATGAACCAGATCGACCAGGTCAAGCGCGAAATGAAGCAGGTCACCGCGTTCACCGATTTCACGGCCGGCCACCGCTATGCCGACTTCAACGCCACGACCGACAAGGTCGCCGAATACGGCCTGGCCGCGCTGGTGGCCGGCGGCATTGCGGGCAAGCTGGGCTTTTTCGGCAAGCTGGTGGCGCTGCTGCTGGCGTTCAAGAAATTCATCGTGATCGGCCTGGCCGCCAGCGCCGGCTGGATCTATAAACTGTTTGGCCGCAAGAAGGACGCCGCCGCCGCACCGGTCGACCTGAGCAAGCCTGAGTAAGCGCATGGGCAAGCTGCCGGTCACGTGCGGCACCATGCTGCTGCCCGTCGTGACCTGTAGCTACTTCTACGGCTGGCGCTATGCGGTCGGCTTCGTGGCGCTGATTTTCGTGCACGAAATGGGCCGCCCGACACCTGCATCCATCACGGCGTGATGTACCTGGGGCTGGTGGCATTGCTGGCCATGATGAGCGACAGCATCCACGGCATGCTGCACTGATCGGTGGGCTAACGTACAGTTGGCCGGGCGCGGCGCGGCCACACTGGGGACCGTCTCACACGAAGAACGAGCCCGCCATGCCCGAAGGACCATCGCTAGTCATCCTGCGCGAGCAGGCCGCCGTCTTTGCCGGCCACACCATCGACCATGCCGAAGGCACCAGCAACAACCCTGAGACGGGCGTGGACATGGACGCGCTGGCCGGCCAGCCGGTGCTGGATGTGCGCACGTTCGGCAAGCATTTTATATTGCGCCTGGGCGACCGCGCGCTGCGCATCCACCTGCTGATGTTCGGCACCTACCGCATCAACGAGACCAAGGACGCCAAGGCGCGCCTGAGCCTGTTCTTCGACGACGGCAGCACGCTGCACTTTTATACCTGCTCGGTGAAAACCATCACGGACGATCTGGACCGCGAATACGACTGGCGCGCCGACGTCATGGCCGATGCCTGGTCGCCGGCGCTGGCGCTGAAAAAACTGCGCGCCCGGCCCGACCTGCTGGTGTGCGACGCCCTGCTCGACCAGACCATTTTTGCCGGCGTGGGCAATATCATCAAGAACGAGGTGCTGTTCCGCATCCGCCTCCATCCGCTGTCGACCGTGGGCAACGTGCCCGCCGCCAAGCTGCGCGAACTGGTGGCGCAGGCGCGCACCTACAGTTTCGACTTTTTGGGATGGAAACGCGAAGGCGTGCTGAAACAGCACTGGCTGGCGCACACCAGGCGCATCTGCCCGCGCTGCAATATTGCGTTCGAGCGCGGCCATCTGGGCAAGACGCAGCGGCGCAGCTTTTTCTGCGGCCGCTGCCAGAAACTGTATGCGGCTACACCAGCCCCGTCAGGTAGTACACTGCGATCACGAAAAACACCGCCAGTGTCTTGATCACGGTAATGCCGAAAATCTCGCCATAAGACTGGCGGTGCGTGAGGCCCGTGACCGCCAGCAGCGTGATCACGGCGCCGTTGTGCGGCAAGGTGTCCATGCCGCCGCTGGCCATGGCCACCACGCGGTGCATCACTTCCAGCGGTATGTGTGCGGCCTCGGCCGCGCGGATGAACTGGTCGGACATGGCCGCCAGCGCAATGCTCATGCCGCCCGACGCCGAGCCCGTAATGCCGGCCAGCGCCGTGACCGACACGGCCGCGTTGACCAGCGGATCGGGCACGCTTTTCAGCGCATTGCTCACGGCCAGGAAACCGGGCAGCGCCGCGATCACGCCACCGAAACCGTATTCCGACGCCGTGTTCATGGCCGCCAGCAAGGCGCCGCCCACGGCCGCCTTGGTGCCTTCGGCAAACGCATCGCGCACGCGGCCGAACGCGGTCACGACCACGAACACGATGCCGACCAACAGCGCGCCTTCCACGGCCCAGATGCCGATCACGGCCTTGATGGGCAGGTTGATGGGGTTGTGCAGGCCGGGCAAGGCGTCGGCCGTGAGCGCATAGCTGTCGCCGTACCACTGCGGAATCATCTTGGTGAGCACGAAATTGACCACGCCGACGAGCACCAGCGGCGCCACCGACAGCAGCGGATGCGGCAGGCCGGTGCGCGCGGTTGCCGCCGCCGGCTTGTCGTCGGCGCTGCCGCCATAGCCTTCGCCGGTGGCCATCACGCTGCGCCGGCGCCATTCCAGGTACGCCAGCCCCGCGCCCAGCACGGCAATGCTGCCGACCACGCCGAGCCACGGCGCGGCCCAGCCCGTGGTCTTGAAAAACGTGGTGGGAATGATGTTCTGGATTTGCGGCGTGCCGGGCAAGGTGTCCATGGTGAAGGAAAACGCGCCCAGCGCAATCGCACCCGGCATCAGCCGCTTGGGGATATTGCTTTGGCGATAAAGCTCGGCGGCAAACGGGTACACGGCAAACACCACCACGAACAGCGACACCCCGCCGTAGGTGAGCAGCGCGCACACCAGCACGATCACGGCGTTGGCGCGGGTGCGGCCGATGTAGCGGATGGCCGCCACCACGATCGATTCGGAAAAGCCGGAAATTTCGATCAGCTTGCCGAACACGGCGCCCAGCAGGAACACCGGGAAGTACAGCTTGACGAAGCCGACCAACTTGTCCATGAAGATGCCGGAAAACACGGGTGCCACGGCGCCGGGATCGGTGAGCAGCACCGCCCCCAGCGCGGCAATCGGCGCAAACAGGATCACGCTATAGCCGCGGTACGCGGCCAGCATCAGGAACACCAGCGCTGCAAGAACAATCAGGAACGACATGCCGACTCCGTATTTTATTGATCTGCAGTTATTCTAGTCTTAAAAGCAACGAACTCGACTGCCCAAAAGCCAGTCCGTGCCATAATCAAAACGTCACGCGCCAGCAAAACAACACCGCCACGGGAACCACCATGCGTCATGCCCTCCTGCTTCTGTTTGTCGCCACATGCAGCGCCCACGCCCAAACCAAGCCGCAACCGGTGGCCCAGGTCCGCATCGGCGTGGTTGCCCCGCTGTCCGGCCCGGTTGCCCACATGGGCAAGGACATTGAAAACGGCGCCCGCATGGCAATCGACGACCTCAACGCCAAGGGCGTCCAGCTTGGCGGGCGCGACATCGCGTTCGTGCTGCAGGTCGAGGACGATGCCGGCGATCCCAAACAGGGCACGGCCGTGGCGCAAAAACTGGTGGACGCCAACGTGGCCGGCGTGGTGGGCCATTTGAACTCGGGCACCAGCGTGCCGGCCTCGCGCATCTATGCGGCGGCCGGCATCCCGCAGATCACACCGGCCGCCACCACGCCGCTTTACACGCGCCAGGGTTTCCAGACCGCGTTCCGTCTGGTGGCCAACGACAACAAGGTGGGCGAAGTGCTGGGCCGTTACGCGGTGCACGTGCTCAAGGCGCGCCGCATCGCCATCATCGACGACCGCACCGCGTTCGGCCAGGGCCTGGCCGATGCCTTTCTGAAAGGCGTGCGCGCGCAAGGCACGTCGGCGGACGCCGTCAGCCGCCAGTACACCAACGACCGCGCCACCGACTTCAACGCCATCCTCACCCAGATCAAGTCGCGCCAGCCGGACCTGATCTTTTTTGGCGGCATGGACGCCGTGGCCGGCCCCATGCTCAAGCAGATGAAGGCGCTGGGCCTGAACCTGCGCTTCCTCAGCGGCGACGGCATCTGCTCCGAGCGCCTGCCGCAGCTGGCCGGCGAGGCCCTGGCCGACAACCAGCTCACCTGCGCCGTGGCCGGCGGCGTCACCGGCAACTACGATGTCGCCTACCGCGAATTCGTGGACCGCTACCAGAAGCGCTACCACCTGCCGCTGCAAACCTACGCACCGTATGCGTACGATGCGGTAATGCTGCTGGCCAAGTCCATGCAGGCGGCCGGCACGGCCGTGCCCAGGCAGTACCTGCCCGAGCTGGCGAAAATCCAGTACCAGGGCGTGACCGGCGCCATCCGCTTCGACCGCTATGGCGACCTGGCCAATCCGGCCGTCACGCTGTACACGTACCGGGGCGGACGCAAGACCCGGCTCGATATCCTGCATTAATCCGACGCGTGCGCCATGGGCGCGCCCGGTGGCCTACCATCACGGCTACGACTTACACGCCGAGGATCCGATGCCTGTTACCCGTTGCCTGGCCGCTTCGATCTGGACTGCTGTCCTGCTGGCTGCCGCCGGCCACGCTGCCGCCCAGAATACCGCTCCGCCCACCACCGTCACCGTGGCCACCACCCGCGACCCGGTCGACAAGTCCTACCGCAAGATGATTGCCGGCATGGACCGCTTCGAGCGCCTGCACGCGCTGGCGCCGCAGGCCACGCTGCGCTTCCAGCTGCTGCCGCGCCTGCCCACCACCGCGCTGGACGGCATCACGCTGCGGGTGGCCGGCGACAGCGTGTCGCTGCCGGTCGAGGTCGCGCCCGACCACACGTTTACGCTCCCCCGCGATGACCGCGCGCTGGCCCAGGACGCGGCGCTGATCGCCAGCCGCAAGACCAGCACCCTCACCTGGCGCGCCCAGGTGCGCAGTCCCGGCGTGCCGGCCGGCATGCGCCGGCTGGGCGACCTGCGGCTCGAGTGCCAGGTGGGCGTGCAGGCCGGGCTGCTGTCCAACAACGCCCGCGTGTTTGCCTGGCTGGGCGAACTGTTCACCGATCCCGACCGCGTGTGCGGCGCGGCCGATGGCAACTACCTGTTCTTTGCCGAGCGGCCCGTGTTTGGCGTCACCGTGCGTGACGGCGCACGCAGCGAACCGTTGCCGTTCAATATGCTCTACGCGGGGGGGACGCAGACGCCGGACACGCTGCCGTTCTGCGATTGCCAGGTTTTACTCGACCGCAGTTTTTATGCGCCGATCTGGGATGCGCGCTGGCCCGACGACACCCTGCTGCAATTCGACGACATGGACGACGCGCCCGACGCCGCACATGGCACCGCCACGCTGGCACCCGGCTACGGCGACACGGGCGCCGTGCGCGCCAGACTGGGCGCGGCCACGCAAATCCGGTTCGACAGCGGCGCGCAGGTATGGCGTTACCGCTATCCGCAGGCGCGCGCCACCGGGAGCGACGGCCAGCCGCAGTGGGCCGAATTTGTCATCCTGTTCGGCGCGGACGGCGCGGCCCGCAAGGCGCGCCTGACCGAACCCCTGTCACCCATGCACCGGATCGATACCCCATGAAAAACGCCCGTTTCTTAATGCCTGTACGCGCG
>JBEVMD010000306.1:0-7248 GCA_040508835.1 Duganella sp.
ATCGATTTCCGCGCGTCCGCGCAGCCGACCACGCACGGCGAAAATTTCGTGCTGCGCGTGCTCGACCGCCAGAAAGGCATCGTGCCGCTCGACGGCCTGGGCCTGGGCGAACAGGAGCTGCAGCTGCTCAAGCTGATGATCGCGCGGCCGGACGGCGTGATCCTGGTGACGGGACCGACCGGTTCCGGCAAGACCACCACGCTGTATTCGATCCTCAACCACATCAACACCGAAAGCGTCAACATCATGACGCTGGAGGACCCGGTCGAATACCCGATGAACATGATCCGCCAGACGTCGGTCAACGAATCGGCCAAGATGGGCTTTGCCGAAGGCATCCGCTCGATGATGCGGCAGGACCCGGACATCATCCTGGTCGGTGAAATCCGCGACCGCGAAACGGCGGAAATGGCGTTTGCCGCCGCCATGACGGGCCACCAGGTGTATTCCACCTTGCACACCAACTCGGCCATCGGCGCCATTCCGCGCCTGCTCGACATCGGCGTGCTGCCGGACATCATGTCCGGCAACATCATCGGCATCATCGCCCAGCGCCTGGTGCGCAAGCTGTGCCCGGTTTGCCGCGAGGCGCACGTGGCCGACGATGTCGAGCGCCAGCTTCTGGGACTGAAGGACGGCGCGCCGCCGCAGACGCTGTACCGCGCCGTCGGCTGCGACCGCTGCGGCCACCAGGGCTATAAAGGCCGGATCGCCATCATCGAACTGCTGAAAATGACGCCCGCGCTCGACGAGCTGGTGGCGCGCCGGGTGTCGTCGCGCGAGCTGAAAACGGCGGCAGCGGCCGGCGGCTTCCACAGCCTGATCGACGACGGCGTGCGCCGCGTGCGCGAAGGCGTGACCACGCTGGAAGAAATCGCCCGCGTGGTGGACCTGACCGAGCGGCTCGGGAGCGTGCACTGATGCCCCAGTATTTTTATCGCGCCATGAACGACGCCGGCCGCATCCAGCCCGGCAATATGGATGCGTCCAACGAACCGGACCTGGAACTGCGGCTGCACCGCATGGGCCTGGACCTGATCGACTGCCGGGTGTCGCGCGCGCGCGTGGTGGCGTTGAAACGCGTGATCACGCGGCGCGACCTGATCAACTTCTGCTTCCACATGGAGCAGTTGACGGGCGCGGGCGTGCCCATCCTGGAAGGCTTGAACGATTTGCGGGAGAGCATAGACCATCCGCGCTTTCGCGAAATGATTACCGGACTGATCGAAAACATCGAAGGCGGGCTGCAGCTGTCGGCCGCCATGGCGTCGTATCCGGAAGTGTTCGACCACACGTTTACCAGCCTGGTGATGGCCGGCGAACAGAGCGGCAAGCTGACGGAAGTGTTCAAGAATCTGTCGGAAAGCCTGAAGTGGCAGGATGAACTGGCGTCGCAGACCAAGAAGATCGTCATGTATCCGATCGCGGTGGGCCTGTTCGTCACGGCCGTGACGTTTTTCCTGATGATCTACCTGGTGCCGCAGCTGACCAGCTTTGTGAAAAACATGGGCAATACGCTGCCGCTGCACACGCGCGCGCTGATCTGGGTGTCGAACATTTTCATCCAGTACTGGTACATCCTGGTGACGCTGCCCGTCGTGGGGTATTTCGGCCTGCGCGCCTGGCTCGGCCACAGCGAACAGGCGCGGTACGTGGCGGACGGCTTCAAGCTGCGCGTGTGGCTGATCGGCCCGGTGCTGCACAAGATTATCCTGGCGCGCTTTGCCACCTTTTTTGCCATGATGTACGCGTCCGGCATTTCCATCCTGGAATGCATCCGGCTGTCCGAAGGCATCGTGGGCAACCGCGTGGTAGCCGCCGGCCTGCGCCGCGCGGGGCAGCTCATTTCCGAGGGCCAGGGCATCACGGCCGCGTTCCAGAACACGGGCATTTTTCCGCCGCTGGTGATCCGCATGCTCAAGGTGGGCGAGACCACGGGCGCGCTCGACGGCGCGCTGCGCAACGTCGCCTACTTCTACAATCGCGAAGTGAAGGAAATGATCGAGAAGGTGCAATCCATGATAGAGCCGGCCATGACCGTGATCCTGGGCCTGATGGTGGGCTGGATCATGTTGTCCGTGATGGGCCCGATTTACGACACGATCAGCAAGATCCAGACCTGAGGCGCCCGTGCTGAACCGACATGTACTCTATCTGAGCAACGAACAGCTGACGGCCTGGCGCTGGGAGCGCGGCCACCTGGCGGGCGGCGCCGTCTTCACCAGCGACAACGCCGGCATCGACGCCTTCATCGATTACCTCGACAGCCACGGCAGGATGCCGGCGTACCTGCTGGCCGACCTGATCGAGGAAGACTTCCAGCGCCTGCACGTACCGCACGTGAACGGTCCCGCCAGGGCCAAGCTGATGCAGCGGCGCCTGCTGCAGCAGTACCGCGAAACGCCGTTCCGCCACCACGAAGTGCAGGGCCGCGAGCCGGACGGCCGGCGCGACGACATCGTGCTGCTGTCCGCATTGACCAACCCGTCCGTGGTGCAACCGTGGGTGGAAGCGCTGGAACAGCTGCGCCTGCCGCTGGCGGGCCTGTACTCGACCACCCTGCTGTCCGAAGACCTGGTGCGCAAGCTGGCCCTGCGCGACGAGCACCTGCTGCTGGTCACGCAGCAGTCGGCCGGCTGGCGCCAGAGTTATTTCCAGCGCGGGCAGCTGAAATTCTCGCGCCTGACGCCGGCCATCGACCGCGACGGCGACGCCGTCGACGTGGGGACCGAAACCGCCAAGACCCAGCAGTTTCTGACCAGCGTGCGGCTGGTGGCGCGCGGCAGCATGCTGGAAACGGTGGTGATTGCTCCCGGCGACCAGCTCGACGACCTGGCCGCGCAATGCGTGGACGGCCCGGAAATCGCGTTCCAGTTCCTGCCGCTGGCGCAGGTGGCGGACCGCCTGGGGCTGAAAGCGCCAGCCGACGCGGCCAGCACATTTGCCCAGGGCGCCAGCCGCCAGGCCGATGCGCTGCTGCTGGGTCTGCTCGCCAGGACGCGGCCGCCCAGCCACTACACGCTGGGTCCGCTGCAGCGCTACTTCCAGCTGTGGCGCGCCCGGCGCAACCTGTACGTGGCGGCCGCCACTGTCGCGGGCGTCTCCGCACTGGGCGTGGGCGTCAACCTGTGGCAAGGCGCCGCCGACCGCGCGGACACCGCGCGCCTGAACGCCGAGGCGCGCGACTTCGACCAGCGCTACAACGCGGTGATGACCGCCATGCCGCCGCGCGTGACCACCACGGCCAATATGCGCGCGGCCATCAACGTCGAACGCATGCTGCAGGCGCAGGGGCCTTCGCCGTGGCAGCTGGTGGCCATGGTCAGCGGCGCGCTCGAGCAATCGCCGCAGATTCACCTGCTGCAACTGAACTGGAAGGTGGACTTGCCCGGCCAGCCGCCCGCGTCGGCGCCCGTGCTGGCCAACGGCAACAGCGGCGCGGCCACTGCCACGCCGATGTCGTCGCTGCTGGCCGGCATTCCCGCCCGTCCGCCGCAAACCCTGCTGCTGGAAGCCGAGATCCTGACTGCCGAAGATGATTACCGTAACGCCGTCAACACGATGAACGAGTTCGCCCAGCAACTGGCCGCCCACCCCAACCTGGTCGTGCAGGTGGACAAGCCGCCGCTCGACACCCGGTCGACCGTGCGCCTGAACGGCAAGGCCGGCCCGCAACCGCAGGACACGCGGGCCCGGTTTTCCCTCAACCTGGTGTGGAAGCCATGAACCAGACCGCCACCAAAAAAACCGCCGGCACGGCCGCGCTGCCGTACTGGATTGCCGGCTTCGGCCAGATCCGCACGGCCGTGCTGGCCACTGCGGGCGCCGTTGTCGCGGGCCTCACGCTGGTTGCGGTCACGTCCGTCAGCCGCCACGAAGCGGCGACCGACCTGCAGCGCGCCCAGCGCCAGCGCGACGCGGCCTATTCGCGCTACGCCCACGTCGATAACGAAAAACGCGATATCCGCCTGTTCCAGCAGCGCTACGTGGAACTGCGCCAGCGCGGCCTGATCGGCGACGAACGGCGCCTGGAATGGGTGGATGCGATCCGCCAGGTGCAGGAAGAACTGCAACTGCCGCCGCTCAGCTACGAGATCGACCCGCAGCAGCCGGTCCGGCTGGAGGCGGCGCTCGACCTCGGCGAGTACCAGCTGCGCGGCAGCCGCATGCGGCTGCACATGGAGCTGCTGCACGAAATGGATTTGTTCGATTTCTTTGCCGGCCTGCATGCGCGCGGTTTTTTTGCGGCGCAGGACTGCAGCATCAAGCGCCTGGCCACCGCGTCCGGCACGCAGGACACCGCCGGCAGCGCGGGCGCGACGCTGGGCGCGGACTGTACGCTGAACTGGATCACCATGGCGCCGGCCGCGAACGCTGCGCCGCAAACGGCGGCATTGGCGAAAGGACAGCCATGAAGCGCGCTTCGCTGCTGCTGGCCTGGTTCCCTGCTCTGCTGCTGCTGCCGTTGGCGGTGATCCACGCGCCGGCCCAGGCCCAAGCTCAGGTCGGCTTCGGCCGCCTGTTCACGACGCCGCAGGAACGCCAGGCGCTCGACGCCCGGCGCGGGAAAGCCGTGGCGGCGGGCGGCGTCGCGCCGGGAGATGCGCCGGCGCCGGCCGCGGCCGATGCCGCCGGCACCATGGCCGGCGTGCCGCCAGGACCGCCTGCGGGCATGCCGCCACGCATGCCGTCCGAACTGCCGGGCGGCGCCGGTCCCGGCATGGCGCCCGCCATGCCGCCTGGCATGCCGCCGGACACCCGGCCCGACCTGCAGCAAAACATGACCGACCCGTCGCAGGCCGGCGTCAGCGGCGCAACCGGGGACGCCGCGCCCGCACCGGAACAGCTGACCATGAACGGCGTGCTGCGCACCAGCAGCGGCCGCAGCACCGTGTGGCTCGACAACGTGCCGCAGCGCGGCAACGTCAAGTTCAGCAACCGCAACAGCCGCGCCGTGACGGTGACGCTGCCGTCAGGCAAGCGCGTGGTGCTGCAGCCGGGCCAGCGCTACGACCTGGCCGACGGCCGCGTCAAGGACATCAACCAGCCGTGACCATGCGCCCTGTCCGCCCACCGTCCGCCCCCCTGGCGCGCCAGCGCGGCGCCGCGCTGCTGCTGCTGGTGGCCGTGCTGGGACTCGGCGCGTCGTCGCTGTTGATCGGCATGTTCAGCCGGCCCAGGGGCGAGCTGCGCCAGCAGGCGCTCACCCGCACCGCGCTGGGCGACGCCCGCGAGGCGCTGATCGGCTACGCGCTTGCGCACCGGCGCCTGCCGCGCCCGGCCCTGTCCGCCGTCGACGGTCACGAGAGCCCGCAGCCGTGCGCGGACGACGCCGCCTGCACGGGCCTGCTGCCGTGGACCACGCTGGGCTTGCCGCCGGGCGACGGCTGGCACAAGCTGCTGCGCTACAGCGTGTCGCCCGAATTTGCCAATGGCGACCTCGACGGCCCGGCCGAAGCCACCAAGACCGTGCTGGACCGCAGCGACGACGGCAGCGTGTTTTACCGCGTGGGCTCCGGCAACTGCCGGCTCGACGACCGCTGCGCGCCGGCCGTCATCGTGTCCAGCGGCCGCCACCTGGGCGTGAGCCTGGCCGGCATCGCGCAGGCCAGTGCGGTGCAGGACAACCTCGACGAACAGGCCAACGAACAAGCCGTGCGCGACTTCATGGCGCGCGCGGCCAGCGACGATGCGCGCAGCATCGGCGGCAGCTTCAGCAACGTGGTGGCCTGGGTGCCGCTGCAGCAGCTGCGCAACCGCCTGCGCGCCACCGCCCCCAACACCAACCTGCCCCGCTAAGTTCATGTACCCACGCCCCCCCTGCCGCCGGCAAGCCGGTTTTACAATTGTCGAGATCGCCATCGTGCTGCTGGTGGTCGGCCTGATGATCGGCGGCCTGGTGGCGCCGCTGACGTCGCAGCTGGAACAGCGCCGCGTCAGCGAAACCCAGCGCGTGATGGACGAGGCGCGCGAGGCGCTGTTCGGCTTTGCGCTGCGCAACGGCTACCTGCCCTGCCCGGCCATCTCGGCCGTCGACGGCCGCGAAGACCGCAGCGGCAGCATCTGCAACAAGCGCTACGGCTATCTGCCGTGGGCCACGCTGGGCGTGCAGCGCCTCGACGGCTGGGGCCGGGTTTTGGCGTACTCGCTCACGCCTGCGTTCGGCAACAGCATGGGCTTCTTTTCGCTCAACACCCCGCGCGACATCACGGTGGCCACGCGCGGCATGGACGGCCAGATCATTCCGGCCTCCGACGTCAACGACATTCCCGCCGTGATCCTGTCGTTCGGCCGCAACGGTTATGGCGCCACCAGCGACCAGAACACCCGCATCCTCGATGCCGGCGCCAGCAACGTCGACGAAAAAACCAACCTCAACGGCGACGGCGTGGCGTTCGTCACGCGTCCGCTCTCCACCGATCCGCGCGCGCCCGGCGGCGAGTTCGACGACCTGGTGCTGTGGATCTCGCCCAACATCCTGTTCAGCCGCATGGTTGCGGCGCAAAAGCTGCCGTGATGCGTCACCTGCCGATGTCGCTCACCATTGCCCGCTACACGCTGCTCGAAGCGCTGCGCAACCGGCTGCTGTGGCTGCTGATCGGGGCCGCGCTGGGCGCCGTGGCCCTGTCCGGCTTTCTGCAGGAACTGGCCTTGACCGAAAGCCGCCAATTGCAGGCGGCCGTGCTGGGCGCCGTGCTGCGGCTGGCGGCGGTGTTCATGGTCGCCACGTTCGTCATCACCAGCATGGTGCGCGAAGCCAACGACAAGGGCCTGGAACTGCTGCTGGCGCTGCCGATGCCGCGCGCCGTGTACCTGGGCGGCAAGCTGGCCGGCTTCGGCGCGCTGGCCGTGCTGCCGGCCGTGCTGTTCGGCGCGCTGGCGCTGGCCCTGGCGCCGCCCGGTCAGGCCGCGCTGTGGGCAGTGTCCCTGCTGTGCGAATGCTGGATCGTGGCGGCCTTCAGCCTGCTGTGCATGCTGACCCTGCAACAGGTGCTGCCGGCGCTGGCAGCCGCCATGGCGTTTTACGTGCTGGCGCGCGCCATCGGCACCCTGCAGCTGATGGGCCAGGCGGGCGGAGCGCACGCGGGCCCGGGCCAGCAGGTGCTGGGCGGCGGCGTCGATCTTGTCGAGCCGGCCACGCTGGGTGGCCGTCAACGGCTCCAGCCGCTGCAGATGGCTGAGGCCGATCACCGCGTTCAGCGGCGTGCGGATCTCGTGGCTCATGTTGGCCAGGAAGGCGCTCTTGGC
>JBEVMD010000563.1:0-7181 GCA_040508835.1 Duganella sp.
GCCGCCTACGCCATGGGCGGTGCACCCACGCCGTCGCTGCGCTTCAAGAAACTGGGCCCGCTGGGCGGCGACGAGCCGTCGATGCTGGCGCTGATGCAGGACCGCAAGGGCTATATCTGGGTAGGCACCCATACCAACGGCCTGTACCGCTACAACGGCTACCAGGCCGTCAAGTACACCAACAACCCGGCCGATCCGGCCAGCCTGCCGCACGACCGCGTGTCCGCCATCTACGAAGACCCGCAGGGCCGCATCTGGGCCGGCACCCAGAACGGCCTGGCGCGCTTCAATCCCGAGACCAATAATTTCACGGTGGTGGCGCCCGCCAACGGGCCGAAAAACCACCGCATCGTCAAAACCATTGTTTCCGACGGCAAGCGCGGCATGTGGATAGGCAGCTGGGGCGGCCTGCAGCACTACGCGCCCGACACCGGCAAGTTCACCGTGTACGTGCACGACGACAAGAACCCCGCCAGCCTGGCCAGCAACGACCTCAACGCACTGGCGGTGGACGCCCAGGGCGGCGTGTGGATTGCCACCTGGCCGGGCGGACTCGACTACCTGGCGCCCGGCGCCACCACGTTTACCCACCACCAGGTCGATCCCGCGCCCCGGCCCGATGCCCGCATCAACATCGTGCGCGCGCTGCAGTTCGACAGCAAGGGCGCGCTGTGGATCGGCACCGAATCGGGCGTGGTGCGCTGGGATGGCCAGGGCGACTGGTCCACGCGCCAGGCCGTGGCCTCGCCGGCCAGCCGCATCACCAATTTCAATGTCGACAGCAAGGGCGTGCTGTGGGGCACCACGCTGTCGGCCGGACTGCTGCGCTGGAACGCGGCGCGCGGCGCGTTCGACCAGTTCGTCCATGCGGCCGACGACCCGTACAGCCTGCCCGGCGACAATCTGCGCGCGGTGATGCAGGACCGCGGCGGAATGTTGTGGATCGCCTCGTTTACGGACGGCATCGCGCTGGCTAACCTCAACAGCGAAGGTTTTACCCGCCACGTGCCGTTCCGCATCGACCGGCGCGCGGCGCCGGCCAGCAATGCGCTGCTGAGCCTGGCGCGGGCGCCGGGCGGGCGCCTCTGGCTCGGCGGCAACGTGGGCATGAGCTTGTACGATCCCAACAGCAACACCGTCGTCAAGACCTACCAGGCCGACGACAAGACCCCGGGCAAGCTCAGTCATTCGATCGTCTACAGCATGTTCCAGGATCACCGCGACGGGGAAGGCGCCGGCCCGCTATGGCTGGGCACCTCCAACGGCCTGAACCGGCTCGATACGCCCGACGGCCCGTTCCAGGCCGTCCACTTCGGCAATACCGCCAGCGACTACATCAACGCCATCGCGCCTGGCGCCAACGGCGTGTTGTGGCTGGCCACCGGCAATAGCCTGATCCGCTACGACCCGAAGACCGACGCCCGCACGATTTATTACAACGACCCGCAAAACGTCAGCAGCCGCAGCGTCAACGGCGCCTCGGCCGTGCTGGAGGACAGCAGCGGCCGCGTGTGGGTGGGCTCGGAATGGAATGGCGGCGGCCTGGACTGGCTCGATCCCGTCAGCGGCAAGTTCCGCCACTTCCACCACGATAACGCCGACACGGCCAGCATCAGCGACGACAACATCGTCAGCCTGCACGAGGACGCCAAGGGCCGGATCTGGGTGGGCACCAGCAAGGGCGTCAACCTGGTCGAATTCCAGGCCGACGGCACGCCGCGCTTCAAGTCGTATGCGGCGGCCGTGCGCGCGCAAAAAATCCTCGCCATCGAGCACGACCTCGACGGCAAGATCTGGTGCAGCACCATTGTCGGCCTGTTCCGCCTCGATCCCGAGACGGGCAAGGCCAGCCTGTTTACGGCTGCCGACGGCCTGACCGAGGGCTTCACCGTCAACTCGTCGGCGCGCTCGGCCGACGGCGTGCTGTACTTCGGCGGCGTGCACGGCATGACCGCCGTCACGCCATCGGCAGTGCGGTCGATTTCGGTGCCGCCGCAGGTGGCGATCACCGACATCACCGTGTTCAACCACTCGCTGCAAAACGGCAAGCCGCGCGAAAACGTCAAGGCCGAGGGCCCCGTCACGGCGCCCACCGCGCTCACGCTGTCGTCGGAAGCGTCGGTGTTTTCGCTGGAGTTCGCTGCCCTGCACTACACCGACCCGGCCGAGAACCGCTACGCCTACCAGTTGCAGGGGTTCGACCGCGAGTGGGTGGAAACGGACGCGTCGCACCGCAGCGCCAGCTACACCAACCTCAATCCCGGCCACTACGTGTTTCGCGTCAAGGCCGCCAACCACCTGGGGGTGTGGAACGAGGAAGCGGCCACGCTGCACATCACCATCACGCCGCCGTTCTGGCAGCGCTGGTGGTTCCGCATGCTGGGCGCGGCGCTGGTGGTGGGCACGCTGGCGCTGTTCTATAAAATCCGCATCGACCGCCTGACGCGCCAGCAGCTGGAGCTGGAACAGCTGGTGGCGGCGCGCACGGCCGAGCTGGAAGAATCGAACCGCAAGCTGGCCGCGCTCAGCACCACCGACGGCCTGACGGGCGTGAGCAACCGGCGCGGCTTCGACCTGGCGCTGGCGGCCGAATGGCGGCGCGCCGCGCGCACCGGCCAGGCGCTGGCGCTGTCGATGCTCGACGTCGATTACTTTAAAAAATATAACGACCATTACGGCCACCAGGCCGGCGACGCCACGCTGCGCGCCGTGGCCGACCTGATCACCACCCACGGCCGCCGCGCCACCGACATCGTGGCCCGCTACGGCGGCGAAGAATTTGCGCTGCTGGCAGCCGCCACCGATGCCGCCGACGCCCTGCGCGCGGCGCAGGAACTGTGCGCCGAACTGGCGCGCCGGCAACTGCCGCACGAGCAGTCGCCGTTCGGCATCCTGACCATCAGCATCGGGGTGGCAGTGCTGGTGCCGAGCGAGCACAACTCGCCCGACCTGCTGGTGGAAATGGCGGACCGGGCGCTGTACCGGGCCAAGGAGCAGGGGCGCAATATGGCGCTGCTGGCGGGGTAGACGTCAGGTTAGTCGGTCAAGTTGGCTGGGCGGATTGGCCGGTCGGATTGGACGCCGGCCTGCGCCGGCATGACGGACCGGCGGTTGGCGGCTGCGGCGGCTGCGGCGGCTACTGCGGCGGATGCGGATGCGGCTGGTCAGTCTGCCAGCGTGCCAGCCCCGACGGCGCAGGCCCGATGGCTGCGGCGGCCCTGTCGGCCAGCCGCTTCAATTTAAAACGTTTCCCACTCGTCGCCTTCGACCGTCTGCTTGGCAGTTTTCTTGGGTGCAGGTTTGGCGGAGGCAGTCGATGTTGCGGCAATGCGCGCCGGTGCAGGCGCCGGGGCGGCCACGGCGCGCTTGACGGCGGGCGCCGCCACTGCCGGACGCGTGGCCGACGGGTGAATCTTGAACACGCTGACGATGTCGCTCAGCTGCGCGGCCTGGCTTTGCATCGATTCGGCGGCGGCTGCCGATTCTTCCACCAGCGCGGCGTTTTGCTGGGTCACCGTGTCCATCTGGGTGATGGCGGTGTTGACCTGCTCGATACCGTCGCTCTGCTCGTTGCTGGCCGACGAGATCTCGGCCATGATGTCGGTCACGCGGGTGATGCTGCTGACGATCTCGTTCATCGTGGTGCCCGCTTCATTGACCAGTTGCGAGCCCGCTTCCACCTTCTGCACCGAGTCGCCGATCAGCTGCTTGATGTCCTTGGCGGCCGCTGCCGAGCGGTGCGCCAGGTTGCGCACCTCGCCCGCCACCACGGCAAAGCCGCGGCCCTGCTCGCCGGCGCGCGCCGCTTCCACGGCCGCATTCAGTGCCAGGATGTTGGTCTGGAACGCAATGCCGTCGATCACCGAAATAATGTCCTCGATCTTGCGCGACGATTCGTTGATCGACGCCATGGTGCCCACCACCTGCCCCACCACTTCGCCGCCGCGGGTGGCGATGCCGGACGCCGACTTGGCCAGCTGGTTGGCCTGGCGCGCGTTGTCGGCGTTCTGCTTGACGGTGCTGGTCAGCTCTTCCATCGACGAGGCCGTTTCTTCCAGCGAGCTGGCCTGCTCTTCCGTGCGCGACGACAGGTCCTGGTTGCCGCTGGCGATTTCCGCCGAGGCGGTGGCGATCAGGTCGGTGCCGCTGCGCACCTGCGCCACCAGCGCCTGCAGGTTGTCCGTCATGTTCTTCAGTGCCTGCATCAGCTGCCCCGTCTCGCACGCGGACTTGACCTGGATGTCGCGCGTGAGGTCGCCTTCGGCCACGGCCGAAGCAACCGACACGGCTTCGCGCAGCGGCGCCGAGACGATGCGCGCCACGGCCACCGCCAGCGCCAGGCCGATGCCGATGTTAATCACCAGCAGCGCGATCGACGTGGCACGCGCGGTATTGTAGGTGGCGGTGGCCGTATCGCTGGCAGCGTCGCCGCCGTCGATGTTGAGCTTGACGAGCTTGGTGGTGGCGTCGGTCAGGTCGGTCAGCGCCTTGGCCGAGTTGCGCGACAAGGCCCGCGCCTCGTCCTTGCTGCCGGCGGCGGACAGCGACAGCATCTTGCTGTTGTCGGCCAGGAACGCGGTCCAGCTCTGGTCGAACGCGGTGACCAGCGCCTTTTCTTCCGGGCTGCTGATCAGTTTTTCGTAGGCTTCGCGGTGGGCTTTCACGGCAGCGAGCGTGGCGTTGATGCGCTGCTCGTAATCGGCATACCCGGACGCCTCGTCGTTGAGCAGGTGGGCCAGTTGCCAGCGGCGCAGGTCGCTGACATCGCCGCGCAGTTCCATCGCCATGCGCACGCTGGGCATCCAGTTGTCGGCCAGCTCGCTGGACGCCTGGTTGACGCGCGCGGTGGACAGTATCGAACTGACGCCCATGATCAGGGTCAACAGCAATACCACGCCAAACGATACCAGCAGTTTGGTGGCAATCTTGAGGTCATAAAACCATTTCACAGTGCGCTCCTTGGCAGCGATACAGGGCTCCCAGTATGCAGCGCCTCAGCAAGCCTTGCCATAGGTTCACGCTGGCTGTATCCCCTAAGCAACAGAGGACATGACGGCCGATAAAGCTTATGAATAAAGTATCGCCGATAAAACAACAGCGGCGCCCGCTTGACGGGGGCGCCGCCATCAAACTGCAAAATCCGCTTGCGGAAAAGTGAATTTACAGCTTGCCGCTCAGGGTCAGAAACAGCTGGCGCGGCGCGCCCGTCAGCAGGGTCTGCGCCGTGCCGGTCGGGTCGCTGGCCTGGAAGCCGTTCGTGCCCACCGTGCTGATGTACTGCTTGTCGAACAGGTTGCTCACGTTCAGCTGCAGCGACAGGTCCCTGGCAAAGCCCAGCGCCTTGAGCTTGTAGCCGGCCGACAGG
The DNA here is from genome assembly GCA_040508835.1 of Duganella sp. Taxonomy (GTDB): domain Bacteria; phylum Pseudomonadota; class Gammaproteobacteria; order Burkholderiales; family Burkholderiaceae_D; genus Rugamonas. Next base: position 5,366 of record JBEVMD010000563.1, read on the forward strand.
CTGCCGAGCCAGAACGACTCCACGCTGGCGTCGTTGGTGTAGGTGTAGTAGCGCTTGCCCGTGTACTTGCCGCCCAGGCGCGCGAACCAGGTGCCGTTGTCGTACGACGCTTCCGTGCCGAACAGGGTTTTCGGCGCGCCGGCCACCTGCTTGCCATTCACGCGCACCAGGTTCGTGCCGTCCAGATAGTCCGACTTGTACTTGGAGTCGTTATACGTGGCCGAGTTGAACCAGCTGATCTCGCGGTTGAATTTCCACACGGCGATCGCTTCCACGCCCTTGGTGTCCACCTTGCCGACGTTCACGAACGTGGACGGGCAACCGACGATGCCGGCGCATGTGGCCACGCTCAGCTGGCGGTCGTCGAAGCGGGCGCCGTACACGGCCAGCGAGCCTTGCAGCGACGCGCGCTTGAAGCGGTAGCCGAGGTCGATATTGGTCGAGGTTTCCGGCTTCAGGTTGGCGACCCCGGCGTCGTACGCGGTCTGGGTCTGCGAGAACGGACCGCCCACGCCCGGCTGGTGCGCGCGCATGTTTTTCGAAGCCGACGCAAACACTTCGTCGTCCTGGGTCAGCGCGTAATTGGCGCCCACCTGCGGCAGGAAGTTTTTCTCGGCCGACAGCTCGCCGGCCGCGCGGTTGCCGATAATGTTGCGGGCGGAAATATCCACCTGCATGCCCTTGAAGCCGGCGTTGAGTTTGAGCTTGCCGTCCATCAGCGCCAGGCTGTCCTGCAGGTAGTACTGCGACGTGGTGGTGATGAAGTTCTGCTTCCAGTCGATCTGGAACGGGTTCGACAGATAGTACATGGTGTCGGCCGGGCCGGTGGCCGCATAGTAGGCGCGGGTGCCCGTGTGGTCGGACCGCTCGCCCCAGGCGCCGAACGTGACCGTGTGCTCGCCCAGCGCCAGGCTCGCGTCGGCCATGATGCCGTCGCGGCTGATGCGGTATTCGGTGGTGCGGATCGACAGCGGATTGGCGGCGTCGGTGGCCACGTACGGCGTGTACCAGTGGCCTTCGCCCTTGTTGTCGTGGTGGTAGCCGGTGGTCTTGAGCTGGAAGGCCGGGGTCAGGTTCAGTTCCAGGATCAGGCCGCTCAAGTTGTCCTTGCGCAGGCCGCCGGCCGAGTAATAGGCGTCGTCCAGGCTTTTGACGCTGCCCGTGTACTGGCCACGGGCGGCATTGACGGCGCGCTGCCAGTCGGGCTGGTAGTTGTCCCAGTCGTAACCGAGGCGGCCGATCATTTCCTTCGACATATCCTGGTAATCGACTTCCTTGCGGTCCGAGTGGTTGAAGAAGCCGGTCAGGCTGTTGCTCTCGCCAAAATTGAACACGAAGCGGGCATTGACCTGGTCCTGGTCCTGGCCGCCGGCGCCCTTGGTCTTGTCGGTGCGCTGGCGCGTGCCGCTAAGAAAAGCCTTGATGGCGCCGCCGATCAGGCCGGTATCGATGCGGGCAAACGTGCGCGACGTCGAATCGCTGCCCCCGGTTTGCGACAGCGTGAACCGGCGCTCGTCGCTGGGCGCCAGCGTGAAGAACTGCACCGTGCCGCCCAGGTTGCTGGTGGACGCGGTAGCCAGCGAACCGGCGCCTTGCGACACCTGCACGCTGCCGATGTTTTCCGACGACACGGCGCGGCTGATGTGCAGGCCGTTGTTGTTGGCGTAGCTCATGTCGCCCAGCGGGATGCCATCCAGCGTAAAGCCCAGCTGGCTCTGGCTGAAGCCGCGCAGGCTGAACGAGGTGGACCACTCGTACGCGCCAAACGGATCGGCCGACTGGAAGTTTACGCCCGGCAGCTTATCCAGGACTTTCA
>JBEVMD010000581.1:0-6428 GCA_040508835.1 Duganella sp.
TGGCCATTTGGGCCAGTCCCATCGCAATCGCGGTTTTTTTCAGGTTGTAGTTCATGTGCGCTCCAGAGATTATAAGTGTTGATCAAGGCTCTGCGGCCCTGTCGGGGCGGTGCCGGGAATGGCATTGCTGCAGCAGTTGTTTGGGCTGGTGTGTAACGGCGTCGATGCTTGTGAAATCGTTTGCAAAGTGGCGCGTGTGGCCGCAAGCGCTGAGCAGCGCGGATGCTTGATCGTCATTGGGTGTGTGTCTCGCTCTTCGTTTTTTTATCGTGCAGTAAGCCGGGGCTGGGGTGCCGCCGTCCTGACGAGGCTATATGAAGATTTTGCAAGTTACTCAAAAGTGTGGCAATTGCGAAAATCACCAAGCGCGCGAATGATAATCCGCAATCGTCGCGCGCATCCCACAACGATTTAACGTCGGCCGGACCGCGTGGCCACGTCCACCCACACCGCCAGTGTCAGGATCGCGCCCTTGACGATCATCTGCCAGTAGCTGTCCACGTCCAGCATCGACATGCCGTTATCGAGGCTGGCCATGACCAGCGCGCCGATCAGGGCGCCGTACACGGTGCCCGAGCCGCCGCGCATCGACGTGCCGCCGATGAAGCAGGCCGCGATCGCATCGAGCTCGCCGGACGTGCCGGCCGATGGCGAGCCTGCCGCCAGGCGCGCCGTGTTGATCAGGCCCGCCAGCGCGCACATCACGCCCATCAAGCCGAAGATCCACAGTTTGACCGCCTGCACGTTCACGCCCGACAGGCGGGTAGCCTCCATATTGCTGCCCACCGCGTAGATGCGGCGGCCGAACACCGTTTGCGTGGCCACGTAGCTGAAGATGCCCAGCAGCGCCAGGAGCAGCAGCACCGGCAGCGGAATGCCTTCGTAGCTGTTCAGCGTGCGCACGAATGCAAACAGCACCACGCCGATGGCGAACAGGCGCACGGCGTCCTGCCACACGGGCGGCACCGGCAGGCCATGGCGCGCCAGGCTGGCGCGCTGGCGCCACGACAGCACCGCCGCCAGCACGAACAGGCCGGCGCCCAGCGCCACGCCCAGTTCCGGCGACAGGTAGCCCTGCCCCAGGTGCACCAGCGGCTCGGACACCGGCGCCACGGTGGAACCACCGGTCACGCCCAGCACCACGCCGCGATAGGCCAGCATGCCGCCCAGGCCGACGATGAACGACGGGATGCCCTTGTACGCGGTGAGATAACCGTTGAACAGGCCCAGAACCAGGCCGCACGCCAGCACCACGGCCACCGTGGCGGGCAGCGGCATGCCGTGCGTGACGTCGAGCACCGCGGCGATCCCGCCCAGAAGTCCCAGCAGCGAGCCGACCGACAGGTCGATCTCGCCGGCAATGATCACGAACGCCATGCCGCAGGCGACGATGCCGGTCACCGCCATCTGCCGCATCAGGTTGGAGAGGTTACGGGGCGAAATGAAGCCGCCCTCGGTCTTCCAGCTGAAAAAGGCCCAGATGATGGCAATGGCGATCAGCAGCGCCAGGATTTTATATTGCGTGAACAGCTGTTTGAGTTGATTGGTTTGCATAGTCTTCACGAATGGATCAGTTATGTTCCAGCGCCGCCGCCAGCACGGTTTCCTGCGTCAGGTTCTGGTTGACGAAGTCGCCGCGCAGCTTTCCTTCCCCCATCACCAGCACGCGGTCGGACACGCCCAGCACCTCGGCCAGTTCCGACGACACCATGATGATGGTCATGCCCTGCGCCGCCAGTTCCAGCATCAGTTTATAAATCTCGAACTTGGCGCCCACGTCCACGCCGCGCGTGGGTTCGTCCAGGATCAGCACCTTGGGCCGCGTGAGCAGCATCTTGGACAGCACCGCCTTCTGCTGGTTGCCGCCCGAAAGGGACGTGATCGACAGGAACGGGCTGGCCGTCTTCAGGCCCAGGCGCGCGATCTCCTCGCTCACCACCGCCAGTTCCGCCTCGCGGTCGATGCGGGTAAAGCGCGAAAAGCGTCCCAGCACCGACAAGGTGATGTTCTGGCCCACGTCCATGTCGCGCACGATGCCGTGGTGCTTGCGGTCTTCCGGCACCAGCGCCAGGCCGTGGCGGATTGCCTTGAGCGGCGTGCGGGTATCGATCTTCTGCCCTTCGAGCCACACTTCCGCTTCGCAGCGGCCCGGGTAGGCGCCGAACAGCGCCGTCACCAGCTCCGTGCGGCCCGCGCCCACCAGGCCGGCGATGCCGAGGATCTCGCCGCGCCGCGCCGAAAACGACACGTTGTCGACCTTCTTGCGTTCCGGCTTGTCGATGTCGTAGCACGTGACGTTGCGCGCCTCGAAGACCACTTCGCCCTGCGTGCGCACCATCGTCGGATACAGCTGGTTCATTTCGCGGCCCACCATCTGGGCGATGATCTGGCTCACATCCATCCGGTCCATCGGCGTGGTGGCGATGTGCTTGCCGTCGCGGATGACGACAATGGTGTCGCAGATCGCTTCCACTTCATCGAGCTTGTGCGAGATGTACACGCACGCCACGCCCTTGGCTTTCAGGCCGCGCACGATCTGCAGCAGCACCTTGATTTCATTGGCCGTCAGCGACGACGACGGCTCGTCGAGAATCAGCACGCGGGCATTTTTGTTGAGCGCCTTGGCGATCTCGATCAGCTGCTGGTGGCCGCCGCCGTAAGTCGATACGGGCAGCACCACGTTGACGTCGGTGAGGTTCAGTTCCTTGAGCAGCGCTTCGGCGCGCTGGTTCATGGCCGGATAATCCATGCGGCCGCCCGGCAGCGTGATCTCGTTGCCGAGGAACAGATTCTCGGTGACGGACAACTCCGGCACCAGCATCAGCTCCTGGTGGATGATGACGATGCCGGCGGCCTCGCTTTCGCGGATCGACTGCGCGCGCAGCGGCTGGCCGTCCATCAGAATCTCGCCGTCCCACGTGCCGTGCGGGTACACGGCGGACAGCACTTTCATCAGCGTGGACTTGCCCGCGCCGTTCTCGCCGCACAAGCCGATGCACTCGCCCGCCCGCAGGGTGAGGTCGATGCCGTCGAGCGCCGGAACACCGCCAAATTTTTTGGCGATGCCCTTCATTTCTAGCAAATAGCCGGACATACAGGTTCTCGCAGAGGTGTAGATGGGGAGCATGCGGCGCATGCTCCTTGACGCAGGAGCGTTATTTGGCCGCGAGTTGGGCCTTGGTGTAGAAACCGTCGGTGACCACCGTGTCGACGTTGGCCTTCGTCAGCAGGGTCGGCTCCAGCAAACGGGTGTCGACCTGTTTGAAACCGTTGTTGATCTTGGCGTTGAAGGCCGGCTTTTCGCCGCGCACCAGCTGGATCGACAGGTTGGCCGCTTCGGATGCGATCAGCTTGAGCGGCTTGTACACCGTCATGGTCTGGGTGCCCGCGATCACGCGGCGCACGCCGGCCAGGTCAGCGTCCTGGCCCGACACGGCCACCTTGCCGTCGAGTTTTTGCGACGCCAGCGCCTGCACCGCGCCGCCGGCGGTGGCGTCGTTGGATGCGACCACCGCATCGAGCTTGTTGCCGTTGGCGGTCAACGCGTTCTCGATGATGGACATCGCCTCGGACGGGCTCCAGTCCTTCACCCACTGCTTGCCGATCACCTTGATGTCGCCCTTGTCGATCAGCGGCTGCAGCACGGCCAGCTGGCCTTCGCGCAGCATCTTGGCGTTGTTGTCGGTGGGGGCGCCGCCCAGCAGGTAGTAATTGCCCTTCGGTTTGACGGCCAGCACGCCCTTGGCCTGCAGCTCGCCCACCTTCTTGTTATCGAACGAGATGTAAGCATCCACGTCGGCGTTGAGGATCAGGCGGTCGTACGACACGACCTTGATCTTGGCCTTTTTCGCTTCGCGCACGGCGTTGTTGAGCACCGTGGCGTTGTACGGCACGATGACCAGCACGTCCACGCCGCGCGAGATCAGGTTTTCGATTTGCGCGATCTGGCGCTGTTCGCTGGCGTCGGCCGACTGCACGAACACCTTGGCGCCCTGCTTTTCGGCGGCGGCGACAAAGTAATCGCGGTCGCGCGCCCAGCGCTCGAGGCGCAGGTCGTCGATCGAAAAACCGATCTTCGGATTCTTGGCGTCCGCCATGGCGTTGCCGCCAGCGCACACCAGCATGACCGCGATGGCGGCCGATTTGAGGATGTTCTTCATGTGATTCGTCTCCTGTTAGTGCTCTTGTTGGGTTAATGCCAGGTCTCCGCCCAACTCATTCAACTCGTTCAATTTTAAGGGATGCGAAAACCGTCGCGGCAGCAGGATGCAGGTTCTCGTTCCCCCATCAATGGTTGTGGCGCGGCAGCGTATCGGCCACGGCCCGGTATGGTACAGCCAGTTCCATGACCGCGCCATGTTCCATCTGTCCTACCGTGCTGCGATAGATTTCCTGCCACGGCGTCTGGCTGGCGGGATACGCGGGGATGGGTCCCTTCTTGCGCTCTTCCCATTCCGCCTCGGGCACCAGCGCATCGCACTGGCCCGCGTTCAGGTCCACCCGGATGCGGTCGCCCGTGCGCAGCCACGCCAGGCCGCCGCCCACCGCACTCTCGGGCGAGGCGTTCAGGATCGACGGGCTGTCCGACGTGCCGGACTGGCGGCCGTCGCCCAGCGTCGGCAGCCAGTTGATGCCGCGCTTGACCAGCGCATCGGGCGGCTGCATGTTGACCACTTCCGCCGAACCGGGCCAGCCCACGGGACCGGCGCCGCGGATCACCAGGATGCAGTCCTCGTCGATATTGAGCGCCGGGTCGTTGATGCGGGCGTGGTAGTCGCCCGAGCCGTCGAACACAATAGCACGGCATTCGAAGACGTTTTCGTTTCCGGGCGCGCTCAGATAGCGCTCGCGGAATGCCGCCGAGATCACGGACGTCTTCATGATCGCGAAATCGAACAGGTTGCCCTTGAGGACAAAGAAGCCGGCGTCGGTTTTCAACGGCGCGTGGAACGGGAAGATCACTTCGCGGTCCACCGTTTCGCGCCCGGCCAGGTTGTCGCGCATGGTGCGGCCGGTGACGGTCGCGCGGTCCGAGCGCAGCATGCCTTGCTGTTCCAGCTCCCACATCACGGCCGGCACGCCGCCCGCGCGGTGGAAACGCTCGCCCAGGAACTTACCGGCCGGCTGCATGTTGAGCAGCAGCGGCACGGCGTGGCCGTATTCCATCCAGTCGCTCGACTTCAGTTCCACGCCCGCGTGGCGCGCCATGGCCACGATGTGCTGCTGGGCGTTGGTGGAGCCGCCGATGGCGGCATTGGTGACGATGGCGTCCAGGAACGCGTCGCGCGTGAGGATGCTCGACGGCTTGATATCGCGCCTGGTCATTTCCACGATGCGGCGACCGGTCTCGTAGGCCATCTGGCCCCGTTCGCGGTACGGCGCGGGAATGGCCGAGCAGCCGGTGAGCGACATGCCCAGCGCTTCGGCAATCGCGTTCATGGTCGATGCCGTGCCCATGGTGTTGCAGTGCCCTGCCGACGGCGCCGAGGCGGCCGCGATCTGCAGGAATTTTTCGTTGTCGATGGTGCCGGCGGCCAGCTGGCGGCGGCCCTTCCAGATCGCCGCGCCGGAACCGGCCAGTTCGCCCTCGAACCAGCCGTCGAGCATGGGCCCGCCCGACAGCACGATGGCGGGAATGTCGACGGTCGACGCGGCCATGATCTGCGCCGGCGTGGTCTTGTCGCAGCCCGTGGTGAGCACCACGGCGTCGATCGGGTAGCCGTGCAGGATCTCCACCAGGCCCAGGTAGGCCAGGTTGCGGTCGATGGCGGCCGTGGGACGGCGGCAGTTCTCGAAGATCGGGTGCAGCGGGAATTCCAAAGGGATGCCGCCCGCGTCGCGGATGCCGTCGCGCACGCGCTTGGCCAGCTCCAGGTGAATGCGGTTGCACGGGCTGATGTCGCTGCCGCTCTGGGCGATGCCGATGATCGGGCGGCCCGAGCGCAGTTCTTCCGGCGTGATCCCGTAGTTCATGAAGCGCTCGAGGTACAGCGCCGTCATGTCGATATGATCGGGATTGTCGAACCAGTCTTGCGAACGATAGCGGCGTGGCGCTGCACCGACGGCGCGCTGGCTCATGTCGTTTACCTCGCTGAGGTCATTGCTCATCTTGTCGTTGCTGCTTTTGTCGTCGCTCATGGCCTTATGCTCCGTACCAGCCGGCATCGACAAAATAATCGCGGCCGCTGCAACGCGCCGCGCTGTCGGACGAAAGGAACAGCGCCAGCGCCGCCACGTCGTCCACTTCCACGCGCTGCTTGAGGCACTGGCCGGCCAGGATGCGGGCTTCCTCTTCCGGCGTATGCCACAGCGCTTCCTGGCGCGGCGTGCGCACGCCGCCCGGCACGATGCAGTTGACGCGGATATTGTGCTGGCCCAGGTCGCGTGCCAGGCCGCGCGTCATGCCCTCGATGGCTGCCTTGGCGGTC
>JBEVMD010000148.1:0-4575 GCA_040508835.1 Duganella sp.
CCGAGGAGCAGCGCCGCGCCATGCAGGAAAATAACCGCAACGCGGAAATGAGCCGCCGCGTGGGCCGTATGACGGCCGACGAGCGGCGCGACCTGCGGCGCCAGATCAACGAGGCCGGGCAGGAAGTCTACGCCCTGCCGCCGCGCCGCTGAGCTCGCTACCACCGCCGGACTTGCCGGCGGTTTTCTTGTGTGGATACTAACAAGTGTAGCAATTCCATCACATTTGGCGTTTCATTACGCCGTCATCAGCGCTGTTTCATGCCTGTTCCGATTTACTGCGTGTAATATTAATTTATTGCGCGCAATGCCTGCCGGCCGCGTGCTTCTCCTGGAGAAAAATCGTGGTCCCAGACGTTGCTTCCGCAGCGCCATCCGCCGCATCCGCGCCCGCGGATGCGAGCCTGTCCATGGCCAGCCTGCCCATCGGCCTGATCGCGCGTGCCGACGGCATTTATATCGACCTCGGACTGCCGGCCCCCGCGCTGGTTGCCGCCGTCAACCAGGTGTTTCGCGCCGGGTTTTGCCTGGCCGGCCTCCATTATCCGGTGCTGGTCAAGGCACTGTACGGCGTGGGGCCGGCATTGGGCGACGCGCAGGCCGTGCGCCTGGCCGATCGCGTGCGGCTGATCGAAGCCGGCCGCGTGCCGCTGTACAAACCTCCCAAGCTCGGACGCGGCTACGCCGAATACTATTTCGAGCCGCTGTTTCTCGATGAGGAAGTGCTGGCCGACGGCACCGTGCTGCCCGAGCGCGCGGCGCGGCTCGACGTCGACGAATTCATCGCGGCCATGTGGGACAAGGGCATCCAGTTCGGCATCGACGTGGCAGCCGTGACGGCCGCCATCAATGCGCCCAGGGCCGATCGCATCACCTTTGCCACCGACCTGGAACCGGAACCGGGCCAGGACGCCACCGTGCTTGAAGTATCGGCCGCGCTCCACCGCAGCGATGCGCCGCGCGCGCGCGCGGACGGCCGTATCGACCTGCACAGCTTTGAAAACCGCTTTCCGCAAATCGCGGCCGGCGTGCGGCTGCTGAAAAAGGTGCCCGCCACGCCGGGCCTGCCGGGCTTCGACCTGGCAGGGCGCATGACGGCGCCGCCGCCGCCCGCCGACCTGACGCTGCGCCACCTGGCCGGCGACGGCACCGACATCCGCGAGCTCGATGACGGCGAATACCTGGTCTCCACGCGCGAAGGTTTTCTCAGCGTGGACGCCAAGTCCCACCGCATTGCGGTGACCGACAAGATCGTCAGCGTGGAGGGCGTGAGCGGGCGCACCACGGGCAACCTGGAACTGGCCGGCGCCTACGAGGAATACGGCGACATCCAGGAGCAGCGCGACGTCACCGGCGGCGACATCACGGTGCACGGCAATGTGTACGGCAATATCCATTCGCGCGGCGGCGCGGTGGTGCTGGGCCGGAACCTGGTGGGCGGCAGCGTGCATAACGCGGTGGGGCCCATCTCGATCGCGGGCGTGGCGTCCAATGCGGTGATCAACACCTGCGGCGGCGCCGTGACCGTGGCGCGCGCGGAGAACTGCGTCATCTCCGGCAGCACCGTCGTCATCGGCGAAGCGTCCAACTGCGAAATCATCGCCGACGAAGTGCGCATCGGCGTGGCCGAAGGCTGCGCAGTGGCGGGGCGCAACGTGGAAATCGACAGCGCCGGTCCGCGCCGCCGCACCGAGATGCTGATTTACGTGCTGCTGCGCGACGTCACCCGCTACGACCAGGAGCTCGGCGAACTCGATCTGCGACTGGCCGAACTGGCGCAGGCGCTCGAGAGCTACGAGCAGGAAGCGGCGCGCATCGCCGCGCTGCCCGACGTGCGGCGCTACCTGGCGCTCGCGCACAAGCTGCGCAGCCAGGAACTCACGGTGTCGCCGGAACAGGCGCACCTCCTGCGCAAGATCGCCGCCGGCGTGGCTGCCGACATGCAGGCGCTCGATCGCCTCAAGAAGGACGGCCAGATCGCGCTCACGCAGCAAAAGCTGATGCGCGACCGGCTCGACCTGGTCATCGAACAGAAGGTGGCTGCCGCCGGCGTGGCGCGCTGCGGCTTGCACATGGTCAGTGGCGAAACGGTGGTGCGCACCATGGCGTACACCGGCGATGCGCTGGCGCTGGCGCAGCTGTCTGCCAAGGACATCAAGCAGCGCCTGCGCGGCGCGCCTGACGGCGACGTGCTGTTCTGGGAGAGCGCCGGCGCGCTGAACTGGCACCTCGATCCGCGCCGCCCGGCGCGGCAGGCGTAGCGCTTCGCGTACACAAGGATGGCCGTTCATGCTAATCTACAGCCAACATCAAAAAGTGAAGGCGCCCACGCCCGGCTCCGACGTACATCTTCGTGGGGATTACCGTGTCAGACGACGCAACGACGTTGAATTCAAGCGCCGAGGGCGAACTGCCCGCAGCGATCGTCCAGCGCGATGACGGACTCTTTTTCGACGCCTCCGCCACGGCTACGGCGCGCCTGGCTGCCGTAGGCCAGGTCTTCCTGGGCGGCGCCTGCTTCGCCGGCCTCAATTACGCAGTGTTCACCAAGATGGTGTACGACAGCGGCCCCGATCTGCCTCCCACGCTCGCTGCACAGCCGCTGCTGCGCTTTGCCGACCGCATCGAACCGTTTACGCCGGCGCGCCGCCAGCTGTACAAGAAGGTCAAGATCATCGGCGGCGAAGCGGAATACTATTTCGAGCCGGTGTTCGTCGACGTGCCGGGACTGCCGCCGCAACCGGCGCGCCTGAACTTCGACGAATTCGTGGCCGACATGTGGGCCAAGGGCATCCGCTTCGGCATCGATGCGCCGGCCGTGCGCGACGTCATCGCCACCGGGCGCGTGGCGCGCATCACCGTGGCGCGCCGGCTCAATGCCTTCCCGGGCCGCGATGCTACCATCGTGGAAGTGTCGCGCGATATCCACCGCAGCAACGCGCCGCGTGAAAAATCGGACGGCCGCCTCGATCTGCAGGCGTTCCAGAATCGCTTCCCGCAAGTCAAACCGCAGGTCAAGCTGCTGCGCAAGGTGCCGCCTGCGCCCGGCGTGCGCGGCTTCGAGATGTCGGGCGTGGTGATCGATCCGCCGCCGCCCAGGGACCTGGAACTGAGTTCGGTGGCAGGCGAGGGCACGGTGATAGAAAACTTCCGCGATGGCGAATATCTGGTGTCGGCGGTGGAGGGTTTTATCAGCGTGGACCCGCGCAGCAAGCGCATCTCCATCGGCCCCAAGATCATCAGCCGCGAAGGCGTGAGCGCGCGCACCACCGGTAACCTGCAGCTCACGGGAGAATACGAGGAATTCGGCGCGGTGCAGGAGCAGCGCAAGGTCGAAGGCGGCAACATCACCATCCATGGCGACGTGTACGGCATCATCGAGTCGCGTGGCGGCGACATCTCGCTCAACCGCAACCTGATGGGGGGATCGGCCACCAACGCCGACGGCGCCATCCGCGTGCGTGGCGTGGCCTCGGGCGCGGTACTGCAAACCAGGAAGGGCGAAGTCGCGCTCACGCGCGCGGAGAACTGCGTCATCTCCGGCACCCGCGTGGTGATCGGAGAGGCTAGCAACTGCGAAATCATGGCCGATGAAGTGATCATCAAGGTGGCCGAAGGCTGCGCGATCGCCGCCCGCCGCATCGAGATATCCCACGCCGGTCCGCGCAAGCAGAGCGAGATGCTGCTGTACGTGCTGGTGCCCGATACCGGCAGCCATGACAGGCGCGTGGCGGACCTGCTGCCACGGCTGGCGGCCGCGCAGCGCGACGCGGCGCAGCACAAGGCGGAGATGGATGCCATCACCGGCCAGCCAGACGTGCGCAACTACCTCACGCTGGCCACGCGCGTGCGCAAGCGCGAGCTGGTGCTCACCACCGAGCAGGAGCCGCTGTTCCACAAGATGGCCACTGCCGTGGGACCGGCGCTGCGGGCCGTGGCGAAGATTTCGCTGGCCCTGAAAGCGGCGCAGGTGCAGGAAGAGCAGGCGCGCGCGGAAATCGAACGGGTCCAGCGCGGCAAGGTGGAATTGATCCGCAGTTCGCAGTGTTCGGTGCAGCTGCTCACGGGCGACGTGCTGCTGCGCTCCATGTCGTATGTGCCCGATGGCGTGGCGCCTTACGACCGCCCGCCCAAGGAATTGAAAGCGAAGGTGCGCACCACGGCGCCGGGCATGGACATCCTGTTTGCCGGCAGCGCGGGGCAGATCAACTGGGCGCCGCCGCAAGGCTAGCGTTACCCGGCATCGTCAGGCGTGCTGCGACGCCGCGACCTGACGCAGGGCGTCCACCAGTTCGCGCGCAGGGGCAGGCAGCGTGCGCAGGTCGCGCACGCAGATGACCAGCTTGCGCACCGCCCAGTCGTCCGTCAGTTTGACCATGCGCAGCGCGCGCCCGCCGTCGTTGCGGCGCACGGCGGTTTCCGGCAGCAGCGCCACGCCGGCGCCGCTGGCGGTCATGCGGCACACCGCCTCGAAGCTGCGCAACCGTATCTTGCAGTGCATGCGCAGGCCCAGGCGCGCCGCCTGGCGCGATGCGTAGTGCTGCAGCGCGCTGTCGCCGGCCAGTCCGATGAAGTC
>JBEVMD010000224.1:0-7839 GCA_040508835.1 Duganella sp.
CGCAAAGGCAAGGGCCGCGACGACCCGGAAATCAATCTGATTCCGTTCATCGACGTGCTGCTGGTGATTTTGATTTTCCTGATGGTGTCCACCACCTACAGCAAGTTCACCGAGCTGCAGATCACGCTGCCGACGGCCGAGGCGCCAAAGCCCGAGGACAAACCGTTCGAACTGAACGTAACGGTGGATGCCAAGGGCAATTACACGATCAACGGCGACCCGGTATCGTTCCGCGACGTGGGCGGCCTGGCGCGCGCGCTGCAGGACGCGGCGCAGAAGGGCGGCCTCAGCGACAAGGAGCCGGTGGTGATCGTCAACGCCGACCAGTTCGCGATGCACCAGATGGTGATCAATGTGATGGAAGCGGCGCGCGTGGCCGGGTACGCCAAGCTGACGTTTGCGGCGCAGACCGGCGGCGGCAAGTAGGCGGCGCCGTCGATGCGCCGCTGGTGTTCGCTTCGTCATCCCCGCGCAGGCGGGGATCCATAGACCGTGTGCGCCGTAACAGCAGCGCAACGCCGTGCCCATGCCGCATCGGTCCCCGCGCAGGCGAGGATGACGGAGGTGCGGCGTGCGCATGATGCCACCATTCAGGACTCAGTATTGTCGAATCAAACTCCGAAATCCACGCTCGAAACCACGCTCACCCGCAACTGGCTGCGCCGGGGCCCGCTGGCGTGCGCCTTGTGGCCCGTCTCGCTGCTGTTCCGGGCCGTCAGCGGCGTGCGCGCGGCCATGTACCGCGCCGGCTGGCTGGCGTCGTCCCGGTTGCCGGTGCCGGTGGTGGTGGTCGGTAACATCTACATCGGCGGCACCGGCAAGACCCCGCTGACGATCTGGCTGGTGCAGGCGTTGCAGGCGGCCGGCATGCGGCCGGGCGTGGTCTCGCGCGGTCACGGCAGCAATGGCGCAGGCGACGTTGCGCGCGCCGTCACGCTGCACTCCGCCCCGTCGGACGTGGGCGACGAGCCGCTGCTGATCCACCAGCGTACCGGCTGCCCGGTGATGGTGGGCCGCGACCGCGCCGCCACCGGCCGCGCGCTGCTGGCCGCGCATCCCGACACCGACATCGTGCTCACCGACGACGGCCTGCAGCACTACGCCCTGCAGCGCGATGTCGAAATCATCCTGTTCGACGGCCGCGGCGCCGGCAATGGCTGGCTGCTGCCGGCCGGACCGCTGCGCGAGCCCGTGTCGCGCCGGCGCGATGTCACCGTCATCAACACCCCCGAACTGACGCCGGCACTGGCGCGCACAGTGGGCGCCACCGCGCCGCCGATCCAGATGACGCTGGCCGGCGATGACGCCGAGCAGCTGCGCGACCGCAGCGTGCGCCGGCCGCTCGCGCACTTTGCGGGCAGCGGCCAGCGCCTCGCCGCTGCTGCCGGCATCGGCAACCCGGCGCGGTTTTTCGGCATGCTCAAGGCGGCCGGACTGGCGATTGCCGAACTGCCGCTGCCCGACCACCACGACTTCCGCGACCGGCCTTTCGATGCCCTGCACGCCGACGTGATCTTGATCACCGAGAAGGATGCAGTAAAATGTGCGCAAATTGAAGAACTCAGAGACGACCCGCGACTATGGGTCGTCCCGGTAACGGCGCGCATCGATCGCGCGCTGGCCGACCAAATCGTGGAGAAATGTCGTGGACGCTAGATTGCTTGATATCCTGGTTTGCCCGGTCTGCAAAGGCCCCCTGGAGTACGATAAGAAGGCCCAGGAAATGATTTGCAAGGGCGACCGCCTGGCGTTCCCCATTCGTGACGGCATTCCCATCATGTGGGCCGACGAGGCGCGCACCTTGCAGGACAAGGCGGAATAAGTGGCCTCCGCGTCTCCCTTTGTCGTCATCATCCCGGCGCGGCTGGCGTCGACCCGGCTGCCCAACAAGCCGCTCGCGGACCTGGGCGGCAAGCCGATGGTGGTGCGCGTGGCCGAGCGCGCGCAGCAGGCGGGCGCGACCCGCATCATCGTCGCCACCGACCATGACGACATCCGCGCCGCCTGCGCCCGGCACGGCGTGGAAGTGTGCATGACGCGCGCCGACCATCCGTCCGGCACCGACCGCATCGCTGAAGTGGCGCGCACGCTGGCGCTGGCGCCGGACGCCGTGGTGGTCAACCTGCAGGGCGACGAGCCGCTGATCGACCCGGCGCTGCTGCAGGCGGCCGCCGCCCGCATCGGCATCGATGTGCCCATGGCCACCTGCGCCCATCCGCTGCACGACGCGGCCGACGCCTTCAATCCCAACGTGGTGAAAGTCGTGCTCGACAAGGCCGGGCGCGCCCTGTATTTTTCGCGGGCCACCATCCCGTGGCACCGCGACGCGTTCGCGCAAACGCAGGCGGCGCTGCCAGCCGGCCATGCACCGCTGCGCCATATCGGCCTGTACGCTTACCGCAACGATTTCCTGCAAGCGTACCCGGCGCTGGAAGTGTCGCCGCTGGAAGGCATCGAGGCGCTGGAACAACTGCGCGTGCTGTGGCACGGCTACCCGATTGCCGTGCACGTGACCGACACCGCCCCGGCGGCCGGCGTCGATACGCCGGAAGACCTGGCCCGGGTGCGCCTGCTGTATTGACGGCGCCGGTGGGGCAGCTTGCCTGAACCTCAATGCCGATTGATATAAATCAATTCGCGGCGACCACTGGTCCTGCTATAACGTTCCATGTTGGTGCGCGATCCCGGGCAGCAAGGTCGACGCTGGTGCAATTTTGATACGGAATAGTCCGCTTACGTCCGTTTCGGCCCGGGCGCAGCGGTTTATACCGTCACAAATTGGCTGATACCACACGTTTTGTGGTAAGTTTCGTACCAAGATAGTCGGAAACTCAGTATTGCTACTGTATCCACGCAACCACTAACCTCATCCTCCAAAAATCTGTTTTAGGAATTTTCATGCGTCTCATTCTGTTAGGAGCACCAGGGGCCGGTAAGGGCACCCAGGCTAATTTCATCAAAGAAAAATACAATATTCCGCAAATCTCCACGGGCGACATGCTGCGCGCGGCGATCAAGGCGGGCACGGAATTAGGTGTGGCTGCCAAGAAGGTCATGGACGCAGGCGGCCTGGTCTCGGACGATCTGATCATCGGCCTGGTCAAGGAACGCCTGAAGCAATCCGACTGCGCCAACGGCTACCTGTTCGACGGTTTCCCGCGCACCATTCCGCAGGCGGACGCCATGAAGGATGCCGGCATCAATGTCGACTACGTGCTGGAAATCGACGTCCCGGACGCCTCGATCATCGAACGCATGGACGGCCGCCGCTGCCATCCGGGTTCGGGCCGCGTGTACCACGTCAAGTTCAACCCGCCCAAGGTCGACGGCAAGGACGATGTCACCGGCGAAGACCTGGTGCAGCGCGACGACGACAAGGCTGAAACTGTAAAGAAACGCCTGGATGTGTATCACAACCAGACCGAAGTACTGCTCGGTTACTACAACGACTGGGCCAAGTCGGGCACCGCTGGTGCACCGAAGTATCGCCGCATTGCCGGGGTCGGTCCCGTCGAGCAAATCCGCGACAGCGTATTTGCAGCGCTGGCTGAATAAGTACTGAGAAAAAGCGGACCGAGCGTCCGCTTTTTTCATGGTGTCCCCGGTTCGACGTGTTGTGTGCTGTGCAGCGGGTTTTGCAGTTCATTCAAACAAGAAGGGGACACTATGGCAGCCAGTCTGTGGTTCGCAGTGGGTTGCGGCGTTATCGCCGTCATATATGGCCTGTGGTCGCGCGCGTGGATCCTGCGCCAGGACCCCGGCAACGCGCGCATGCAGGACATCGCGCTGGCCATCCAGCAGGGCGCGGCCGCCTACCTGGCGCGCCAGTACCGCACCATCGGCCTAGTCGGCGTGGTGCTGCTGATCCTGATCGGCATCTTCCTCGACCTCAACACCGCGCTCGGCTTCCTGATCGGCGCCGTGCTGTCCGGCGCCTGCGGCTTCATCGGCATGAACGTCTCGGTGCGCGCCAATGTGCGTACCGCCCAGGCTGCCACGCGCGGCATGAACGATGCGCTCGACGTCGCGTTTCGCGGCGGCGCCATCACCGGCATGCTGGTGGTGGGACTGGGCTTGCTGGGCGTGGTGCTGTTCTATATGTACCTGACGGCCGGCCTGCCGCCCGACCTGGCCGCCGCCACCGTCAACACCCACCTGCTGATCGAGCCGCTGATCGGGCTGGCGTTTGGCGCATCGCTGATCTCGATATTCGCGCGCCTGGGCGGCGGCATCTTTACCAAGGGCGCCGACGTCGGCGCCGACCTGGTCGGCAAGGTGGAAGCGGGCATACCCGAGGACGATCCGCGCAATCCTGCCGTCATCGCCGACAACGTGGGCGACAACGTCGGCGATTGCGCCGGCATGGCCGCCGATTTGTTCGAAACCTACGTGGTCACGCTGATTGCCACCATGCTGCTGGGGGCGCTGCTGGTGGCCAATGCGCCGGTGGCGGCCGTCGTCTATCCGTTGCTGCTGGGCGCGGTATCGATCATCGCGTCCATCGTCGGCTGCTCGATGGTCAAGGCCAAGCCGGGCAAGAAAATCATGGCGGCGCTGTACACGGGGCTGTGGTGGGCGGCAGGGCTGTCGCTGATCGGCTTTGTGGCGGTCACCTGGTATGTGTGGCCCGACCCGGCCGTGCGCCTGCGGCTGCTGGGCTGCACTGCCGTGGGCATCGTGCTCACCGGGCTGATGGTGTACATCACCGAGTACTACACCGGCACCGATTTCGCGCCCGTCAAGCATATTGCGCAGGCGTCCACCACGGGCCACGGCACCAACATCATTGCCGGGCTGGGCGTGTCGATGAAGTCCACCGCCTATCCCGTGCTGGCCGTCTGCGCGGCGATCCTCGTGTCGTACCAGCTGGGGCAGCTGTACGGCGTGGCGATAGCCGCCACGGCCATGCTGTCGATGGCCGGCATCGTGGTGGCGCTGGACGCCTACGGCCCGATCACCGACAACGCCGGCGGCATAGCCGAAATGTCGGGCATGCCCGACGCGGTGCGGGCCATCACCGACCCGCTCGACGCCGTGGGCAATACCACCAAGGCCGTCACCAAGGGCTACGCGATCGGTTCTGCCGGGCTGGCCTCGCTGGTGCTGTTTGCCGACTACACCCATGCGCTGGAATCTGCCGGGCGCAGCATCACGTTCGACCTGTCCAACCCGATGGTGATCGTGGGCCTGATCATCGGCGGCCTGGTGCCGTACCTGTTTGGCGCCATGGCGATGGAAGCCGTGGGCCGCGCGGCCGGTGCGGTGGTGGTGGAGGTGCGGCGCCAGTTCCGCGACATCCAGGGCATCATGGAAGGCACGGCCAAGCCCGAATACGACAAGGCGGTGGACATGCTGACGGCCTCGGCAATCCGCGAAATGATCGTCCCCTCGCTGCTGCCGGTGGTGGTGCCGGTGATCGTGGGCATGCTGCTGGGCGCGGCCGCGCTGGGCGGCATGTTGATGGGCACCATCGTCACCGGGCTGTTCGTGGCCATTTCCATGACCACGGGCGGCGGCGCCTGGGACAACGCCAAAAACTACATCGAGGACGGCCACCACGGCGGCAAGGGTTCCGACGCCCACAAGGCGGCCGTCACGGGCGACACGGTCGGCGACCCGTACAAGGACACGGCCGGGCCTGCCATCAATCCGCTGATCAAGATCATCAACATCGTGGCGCTGCTGCTGGTGCCGCTGCTGCCGGCCACGGGCTGGCTGGCCGTCAGCGCGCCGGTGGCCGTGCACGCGCCAGCCACGATCGTGGTGCCGGCTGGCATTATCACGCCCGGCGAGTATGGCGCACCGGGCGCGGCCGGAATCGATGCTCCCGCCGCGCCGCCGGCGCGCTGACGACGGCCTGCTGGCGCGCGCCATGCGGGCGCCGAAACGCGGTAGGCTGTGCCTCCATGATGCACGAGGAGACATGATGAACCACCATCGACGCGCCGCCAGGACCGCCGCCCTGGCGGTCTGGCTGGCAGGCGCTGTGCTGGGCACCGGCGCCTGGGCCCAGCAGCCGCTGCCACCGAGGGACGCCCCGAAAGACGCCGTGCAGGAACGCGCGCCCGAGGTGGACACGGAAAAGGAAACCTACGCCAAGCTGCCGCCATGCAAGCTCAGCGACGACGGCAAGCACCTGGCCGAAGAGCCGTGCCGCACGGCCAAGGCGCTCGACCCGATGCCGCGCCGCCCCGTGCCGCAAGCCATCGAACGCACGTCGCCCGTGGAAAACGACCCGCGCGACGCCGCCAGGCCGCGCGCGCCCGTATCGCCCGCGGCGCCCACGCCACCGACGCCCCCGCGTGCGAATCCGGAACCGCGTCCCGGCGCGCCGATCCCCACGGCCGGCTGCGACGGCAGCGGCTGCTACGGTCCCAACGGCCAGCGCTACAACAACGGCCCCGGCGCCACCGTGGTCAGCCCCAGCGGCAAACTGTGCTCGCGCGCGGGCGCCTTCATCCAGTGCTGATCATGGCGGTCAGCTTGCCGCCACATCCACGACGGGTTCGCAGCTGATCGGAAAATTCACCGAGTTGGCGATATAGCAGCGTTCGTGCGCCGCATGGTGCAGGCGTTCGGCCAGCTCGCGGTCGGCGCCGGGCGCAATGGTCACGCGCGGGCGCAGCACGATGTCCGTGAAGTGACCCCGGGCGCCATCAACCATGGTGCCGTTGGCGTGGTCGAGATAAGCCGTGACCAGGATGCCGGCGTCCGCACACAGGTGCAGATACCACAGCTTGTGGCATGCCGATGCCGACGCCAGCAGCAACTCTTCCGGATTCCAGCGCGCCGGATCGCCAAGAAACGCCGGGTCGGACGAGCCCGCGATAGGCGGCTTGCCGCCTGCGGTGACGACGTGGTCGCGCGCATAATCGCGATAACCGGAAGTGCCGCTGCCCCGATTGCCCGTCCACTCGACGGTGACGTGATAGTGATGATTTCCTGCTACCATGACTGCCTCCGTTGATAAAGTTGCATTGTCTCATTTATTACTATCAATAATAAACATTTCATTTAGATAATGACAAGTGGTCGTTGCAAATGACATAATTGATTTTTTATACAATCAAAGTGGTGGCAACGTGCGCATAGCCGGTCAAATCAACAAGTCCCATGTCCTCGGCATCGATGCATTGCGCTTTGCGGCCGCGATGATCGTGGTGTGGTTCCACTTCGCATACCTGATGGGCGCGCTGCCCGAGGGCTCGGCCGCCAACGCCAGCCGTCACCTGCTGGCGTTTCCCGAACTGTACGACTGGTCGTATTTCGGCTGGGTGGGCGTGGAGATATTCTTTGTCATTTCCGGTTTCGTGATTGCCTTCTCCGCTGAAAAAGCCACCAGTTTTTCCTTTTTTGCGGGCCGCGTGGTGCGCCTGGGGCCTGGCGTATGGATCTGCTCCACCATCACGCTGCTGACGGTGCTGGCGCTGGGCAATGCCGACACGACCCAGCTGTTCCGGGGCTATCGCCACAGCATGGGCTTTTTCCCATGGGGGCCGTGGATCGACGGCGCATTCTGGACCCTGATCCTGGAAATCTCGTTTTACCTGTGCGTGTTCGTGATTGTATCGGTCAAGCGTTTCGACGTGATCGGCACCTTTGCCGTGGTGATGGGATGCTGCAGTACCGCGTTTGTCGTGCTGCGCGCGCTGCTGCAGGCCCACGCCATCGACCGCCCCGCACTGCACGCGCTGCTGGAAAAAACCAGCCATGCCACCGACTTGCTGCTGCTGCACCACGGCGTGTATTTTGCGCTGGGCGTGCTGCTGTGGATGCAGTTGATGAAAAAAGCGTCGGCGAAAAACCTGTGCTGGATCGCCGTGTTTGCCGCAGCCGGCT
>JBEVMD010000229.1:0-11578 GCA_040508835.1 Duganella sp.
GAGGATGTCATGACGATCCGCCACGGTTGTTTTTTCAGCTATGCACACGGCCAGCACGCGCATATGAAAAAGTTCAAGGACGACCTGATCGAGGCGATGAAGTGCTACCTGGAACCGCACTTCGACAACGAAAACGAGCTGTTCGTCGATAGCGAGCAGTTGGGCGGCGGTGACGATCTCGACGGCAAAATCGCCCGCGCCCTGTGCGAAAGCGTGTGCATGATCGTCATCTACACACCGAAGTACGAGGCGCACGCGTACACCCGGCGGGAGTTTGCGGCAATGCAATTAATCGAAAACGAACGCAAGCAGTGGTACACGCTGCCGAGCCACCTGATCATCCCGGTCATCATGACCAGACATCCGCTGAGCCTGCCGCCGCAGATCACGGAGCCGGGCATGTACGTGGATTTTTCCAGCTACACGCTGGCCAGTGGCGACCTCAAGACCAATCCCGACTACCTGCCCGAGATCGGCAAGATTGTCGACCGCGTGGCCGAGCATTATCACCACCTCAAGCGCAGCACGCCGCCGGGGCATGATTGCGGCCGGTTCGTCATGCCCGATATTCCGCCGGAATGGCGCGCCATTCCTCCGCCCCATTTCCCTCGTTAAAGGGTTCGCCATGGATAACGTGTTCTTGTCCTTACCGCCACTGCACGACAGCGGCGAAGTCGTCACCTTCTATTCGTACAAAGGCGGCACCGGGCGCACCATGGCCCTGTCCAATCTGGCGGTGCTGGTGGCGCGCCAGCAAAATTCCACCACGCCCGTGCTGATGATCGACTGGGACATGGAAGCGCCCGGCCTGCACCATTATTTCGACCTGCACGAGGAACGGCCCGGAGTGCTGGAATTGTTCGAGGCCTGCCGCGAGCAGTTGCGCCGCCGGCGCCGTCCGCCGGGCGGCGACGACGCGGCACTGGCGCGCGAGGTGCTCGCTGCCGTCGGCTGGGAGCAGTACGTGAGTCGGGTGGACCAGAGCAGCCAGCTGTATCTGATGCGCGCCGGCCGCTTCGACGACACTTATGGCGAGCGGCTGGCCGCCATGCACTGGGACGACCTGTTCGACAGCTGCCCGGCCCTGTTCCGTTGCTTTGCCGATAATATGGCGCGCCATTTCCGCTACGTGCTGGTCGATTCGCGCACGGGGCGCACCGACAGCGCCGGCATCTGCACCACGCTGCTGCCGCGCAAGCTGGTGGTGGTGTTCACGCCCAACCGCCAGAGCCTGGAAGGCGTCGAGGCGCTGGTGGCGCGCGCCACCACGTACCGCCGCAGCCACGAGGACGAGCAGCGCCCGCTGGTCGTGTATCCGCTGCCGTCGCGCATCGAAATGGGCGACAGCACCCAGCGCGCGCAGTGGCGGCGCGGGGCCCCGGACCAGCACATCATCGGTTATCAACCCATCTTCGAGCGGCTGATGCGCGATTGCTACGGCCTGCCGCATGTCTCGCTCGACAGCTATTTCGACGAAGTGCAGCTGCAGCAAACCCGCACCTTTGCCTACGGCGAGCAGCTGGCCGTGCGCATGGACCAGGGCGGCGACCGCTTTTCGCTGACCCGCACCTTCGAAGCGTTTCTCGACTGGCTGGCGCCCGGCTATTTCCCCTGGCAGTCCGCGCGCGAAATCCACTTGCTGTCGGCGATCAACGAAGCGCGCCACCAGCTGGAAGAGGGCGCCGCGCGCGCGCTGTCGCAGCCGCTGGCGCGCGACCTCAACCTGCTGGGCGAGATGTACCGGCGCGAGGGGCGGCTGCGCCAGGCCATGGCCTGTTTCGAGGAAAGTTTATCGCTGCGCCAGCGCGGCATGGGCGAGGACCATGTCGACACCGTGATGAGCAAGAGCAACCTGGCTGCCGTGTTGCGCTTGCTGGGGCAGCTCGACGAAGCGCAATTTTTGGAAGAAGCCGTGATCGAGGCGCGCGAGCGTCTGCTGGGGCCAGAGCATCTCGACACCCTGGCCGCGCGCGCCAACCTGGCCGCCACGCTGGCCCAGCAAAACCGCACGGCCGAGGCGCTCAACATCCAGGACGATGTGCTGGAAGTGTACTTGCGCCTGCTGGGGCCGGAACACCTGCTGACATTGTCGTGCAAGGCGGCGCGCGCCGACCTGCTGTTCCAGCGCGGCGACATCGACCATGCGCGCCAGGCGCAGGAACAGGTGCTGGCCGCGCGCAAGCGCCTGCTGGGCGCCGAACATGCCGACACCTTGCGCAGCAAGATCGCGCTGGCCTGCACGCTGGTGGTCCAGCGCGACCTCGAAGGCGCGCGCCGCCTGCTCGACAAGGTGTACCGGGCACAAGCGGGGCGCCTGGGGCCCGAACATCCCGACACCCGCCGCACGCGCGAACTGCTTGACGGCGTCGAGCAGCAGGCCGCCGCCTTGCAGGCCGGACCCATGGGCATGGCGGTGGCCGTGTCCGAACTGCACCAGGATGCGGCCATGGACGATTATGGCGACGCCCTGGCCCGCCCGCTGCACCTGCGCGCGGTGGCCGGCGCGGCCGGATCGTGGTCGCGCACGGCCGACGAACTGCTGGTGCTGGAAGGGCATGCCCGGGGGGCGCGGCCCGTGTCGCGATAATGCCCCCGATAATGTCGCGGTTATGTGCATGAATGCCGCGAACATGCGCGCTCAATTCTCGTCAACCCTGGGGTGAGTTGGCGATAACTTTGCAATAACGTCGCAATAACGTTGCATTGGCGTCACGCTGGCCTGAGGCCGGTATCGCGTTGATTAACGTGCATTTGCCCCCAGTTCGGCAAATTTACCCTCCGGTTGATTGCAAATATTTGTTGCTCGGAAAGTACTCCGGGTGCGCAGCATTGGCGTTGCTTCAGGTAAAATCTCCGCATGAGAATCCTGATCAGCAATGACGACGGCTACCTGGCGCCCGGCATCAACGCCCTCGCCAAAGCCCTGGCGCCGGTCGCCGATATCGTGGTGGTCGCGCCCGACAGCAATCGTTCCGGCGCCTCCAATTCCCTGTCGCTCGACCGGCCGCTCTCGGTGCAGCGCGCCGATAACGGTTTCTATTTTATCAACGGCACACCTACCGACTGCGTCCACATCGCCCTGACCGGCATCCTCGACTTCCGGCCCGACCTGGTGGTGTCGGGCATCAACAACGGGCCGAATATGGGCGACGACACCCTGTATTCCGGCACCGTGGCGGCCGCCACCGAGGGGTTTTTGTTCGGCATTCCCGCCATCGCCTTTTCGCAAGGCGCCTGGGGCTGGGAACATGTCGACGACGCCGCGCTGCACGCGCGCGACATCGTGATGCGGTATTTCGAGACCCTGCCGCGTCCGTATCTGCTCAACGTGAATATTCCCAATCTGCCGTACGGCCAGCTGGGGCAGGTGGCCGCCACCCGCCTCGGCCGTCGCCACCAGGCCGAGCCCGTGATCCGCGCGACCGACCCGCGCGGGCGCGAAATCTTCTGGATCGGGCCGCCCGGCGCCACCAAGGACGCGGGCGAGGGCACCGATTTCTACGCCGTCACCCACGGCAAAACGTCGATCACCCCGCTGCAGATCGACCTCACCCATAAAACGCAACTCGCCGCACTCGAAAAAGGCCTGGCATGAGCGATAAACCCCGCACCTTTCCGTTGCCGTTGTCGTCCGTCGTCGACAAGGGCGCCCGCAAGGCGCCGGTGTTCGCGCCCGTGGCCACGCCGCAGACGGCCACCCAGAACGCCGCCCGCCACGTGCCGTCCGCGCATGGGGCGGCGCGTCAGCCGGCGGTGGCCACGCCGTCGAAGTCGCATGCCTACGCCCAGGAACGGCTGCAGCAGGTGCCCACGCAGGGCACGGCGCGCCCGCTGGTGTCGGACGCGATCCGGCACGCGATGGTCCAGCGCATCGCCAGGCAGGGCGTGCGCGACCAGGTGGTGCTGAGCGCGCTGGCCACCGTGCCGCGCCACCAGTTCATGGACGAGGGGCTGGTGTCGCAGGCGTATATCGATGCCTCGCTGCCGATCGGCCATCAGCAGACGATTTCCCAGCCATACATCGTGGCGCGCATGCTCGAGGTGCTGCGCAACGGCGGCCAGCTGCAGCGGGTGCTGGAAATCGGCACCGGCTGCGGCTACCAGGCGGCGGTGCTGGCGTGCGTTGCCAAGGAAGTGTATTCGATAGAACGTATCAAGCCGCTACATGAGTTGGCCAAGAGCAATCTGCGACCGCTGCGTGTGCCGAATCTGCGCTTGCATTACGGAGATGGTATGCTTGGCCTGCCGCAAGCGGCCCCGTTCGATGGCATCATCCTGGCGGCGGCCGGTTTGCAAGTGCCGCAGCCGCTGCTCGAACAGCTTGCCATAGGCGGCCGCCTGGTCGCGCCGGTGGGCGACCGGACGCAGCAGCTGGTACTGATCACGCGCGCCGGCAAGGCGGAATGGACCAGCGAAACGCTGGAAGACTGCCACTTCGTTCCGCTGCGGGCGGGCACGGCGTGAGGGCGCTGCATGGGCGCCCCCACCCGCACCACCACTACTACGTAAGATGAGAATGATTAATAAAAGTAATGTGCTCGTATTGAGCCTGGCGCTGGCTTTTCTCAGCGCTTGCAGTACCGCTCCCAGTCAAGCCCCGGTCATCGACCGTCCAGTAGCCAGGCCGGCCGCCAAGCCGTCCACGCCGAGCCAGACGGCCCAGGTATCGCGCGACGAGCGCGGCCTTTATACCGTCAAAAAGGGCGACACCCTGATCCGCATCGCCCTCGAATACGGCCAGAACTACCGCGACCTGGTGGCCTGGAACAATCTCAACGACGCCAACGACATCAAGGTCGACCAGGTCCTGCGCGTGCTGCCGCCCGACGCGGGCGCCGCTGCCAACGGCGTGGAAACGGCTGCCGTGATCATGCCGCCAAGCGACAAGGTCACCGCCGCGCCGGTCGTGCGCAAGACCGGCCCCAAAGGCGAAAAACGCCCGTACACCGACGCCGCCCTGGCCGAGCTGCAGCGACCCGACGGCGAAACCGGCAAGGACAGCGCGCCGAAGCCGGCCACCGCTGCTGCTGCGCCAGCCACGCCGGCGGCGCGTCCGCCGGCCGCAGCGCCGGCAGCGGCCATGAGCGCCGAGGATGAAAAACTGAGCTGGGTCTGGCCGGCCGAAGGGCGCGTGATTGCCACCTTCGACGAAGGCAAGAACAAGGGCGTGGACATTGCCGGCAAGGCCGGCCAGCACGTCGTTGCGGCGGGCGCCGGAAAAGTCATGTTTGCCGGTAGCGGCATCCGTGGTTATGGTAATCTCGTTATTGTGAAGCACAGTAATACCCTGTTGTCCGCCTACGCCCACAACCGCACCATCCTGGTCAAGGAAGGGCAGACCGTGACGCGGGGACAGCTGATTGCTGAAATGGGCGATTCGGACACGGACTCCGTCAAGCTGCACTTTGAAATCCGCCAGCAAGGCAAGCCGGTGGATCCGTCGAAGTTCTTGCCCAATCGCTAAAAGATGCCCAACCGCGCCCGATGAGCCATGACAAACACGCCGCACGATCCGCTCGATGACGACGCCGTCCCGGAGGACTTCCGGGACGAAGGTGGCGACGTGGATGTGGCGGAAGGGCGGGACGGCGAAGACGGCGATGCCGTGGGCGCGGTGCTGGAGCCGGTCGACGAACTGAAAAAAGTGCTGGCGGCCGAACTGTCCACCGACACCACCCAGCATTATCTGAACCAGATCGGCACCCGCGCGCTGCTCACTGCGCCGCAAGAGGTGCATTACGCCACGCTGGCCAAGGCCGGCGATTTTTCGGCGCGGCAGACCATGATCGAGCATAACCTGCGGCTCGTGGTGTCGATCGCCAAGCACTACATCAACCGCGGCGTGGTGCTGCTCGACCTGATCGAGGAAGGCAATATCGGCCTGATGCGCGCCATCGACAAGTTCGAGCCCGAGCGCGGTTTCCGCTTTTCCACGTACGCCACCTGGTGGATCCGCCAGAGCATCGAGCGCGCCATCATGAACCAGGCGCGCACGGTGCGCCTGCCGGTGCACATGGTGCGCGAACTGAACCAGATCTTGCGCGGCAAATACCACCTGGAAGCGCAACAGCACGACGGCAAGGACGCCACGGCCGAGGACATCGCGGCGCTGGTCGGCCGCCCGGTCGAAGAGGTGCAGGACATCCTGGCCCTGTCCGAACACGCGACCTCGCTCGATGCGCCGCTCGACAACGATCCACAGTCGTCGCTGATGGACATGCTGCCCGGCGACAGCGACGACAGTCCCGACGCCCGCGCCGAACACCACGAAATGACGGTGCTGATGCGCGACTGGCTCACCAAGCTGCCCGACAAGCAGCGCATCGTGATCATGCGCCGCTTCGGCCTCGACAACGACGATCCGGCCACGCTGGAAACGCTGGCCGAGGAAATGGGCGTCACGCGCGAACGGGTGCGCCAGATCCAGCAGGAAGCGCTGATCAAGCTCAAACGGGCGATGGCGGCGCGCGGCGTGGTCCGCGATTCCTTGCTGTAGTTCCCCTTCTGCTATCATATCGCCCCTACGCCACCAGCGCCCCCGGCGTGCCCGGTCGGGCTGGCCTTCCACTTATTCTGAATTTATGCAAGACACTATTCTCGAGATTAAATCGCTGAGCATGGACGCCAACGGCGTCGGTCACCTGGAAAACGAAGACGGTTCGCAAGGCA
This sequence comes from Duganella sp., assembly GCA_040508835.1. Classification (GTDB taxonomy): domain Bacteria; phylum Pseudomonadota; class Gammaproteobacteria; order Burkholderiales; family Burkholderiaceae_D; genus Rugamonas. Next base: position 6,670 of record JBEVMD010000229.1, read on the forward strand.
AGGTGGTGTTTGTCGAAGGCGCGCTGCCCGGCGAACGCGTCAGCTTCACGACGTTCAAGAAAAAGAAGAACTGGGAAATGGCCCGCATGAACGTGCTGCACCGCGAGTCGTCGATGCGCGTGCAGCCCAAGTGCAAGCACTTTGCCATCTGCGGCGGCTGCTCGATGCAGCACCTGGAGCCGACCGCCCAGGTGGCTATCAAGCAGCGCGTGCTGGAAGATAACCTGTGGCACATCGGCAAAGTCAAACCGCTGACCGTGATGCGCCCGATGTACGGCCCCACCTGGGGCTACCGCTACCGCGCGCGCCTGTCGGTGCGCCACGTGGTCAAGAAGGACACGGTGCTGGTCGGCTTCCACGAAAAGCATTCGGCGTTCGTGGCGGACATCACGAGCTGCGAGATCTTGCCGCGCCACGTGTCGGACCTGCTGCTGCCGCTGCGCGGGCTGATCGGCTCGCTCACGCTGTTCAACCAGATTCCGCAAATCGAAGTGGCGATCGGCGAAGGCGTGACCGCGCTGGTGCTGCGCATCATGGGCCCGCTGACCGCCGACGACGAAGTCAAGCTCAAGGCCTTTGCCGACCTGCACGGCATCCAGTTCTGGCTGCAGACCAAGGGCCCGGAAACGGCCGCGCCGTACTACCCGCTGGACCCGGACCTGCACTACCTGCTGCCGGAATTCGGCATCAAGATGCCGTTCAAGCCCGTCGATTTTACGCAAGTGAACCACTACATCAACCGCGTGCTGGTTGGAAAAGCGCTGCGCCTGCTGGACGTGCAGCCGCAGGACCGCGTGGCCGACCTGTTTTGCGGCCTCGGCAATTTCACGCTGCCGCTGGCGACCCAGGCGCGCGAAGTGGTGGGCATCGAAGGCAGCACCACCTTGTCGGAGCGGGCCCTCGATAACGCCCAGGCCAACGGCCTGTCCGGCAAGACGACGTTCTACACGCGCAACCTGTTCGAAGTGACGGCCGAGCACCTGGTGGAGCTGGGCAAGTTCGACCGCATGCTGGTCGACCCGCCGCGCGACGGCGCCATGGCGCTGTCCGAGGCGCTGGTGGAGCTCAGTAAAAGCCGCGCCGACCTGCTGCCGCAGCGCATCGTCTACGTGTCGTGCAGCCCGTCTACGCTGGCGCGCGACGCCGGCATCCTGGTGGGCGCCGGCTACGTGCTCGACCAGGCTGGCGTGGTCAATATGTTCCCGCACACGTCGCACGTGGAATCGATGGCCGTGTTCAACCTGGCCGCGCCGGGCGTCGCCCAAAACTGATTGACTTTACAGGGGCCGTTTGCAACACTGACCGTTACCATTTCAGTAACGGAGTTTGCATGCGTTTCCTGTCCCGCCTGCTGGCCGCCGCCGCGTTCTGCGGCCTGCCGCTGGCAGCTTGCGCCGATACGTCGGTCACCGCGTTTTCTCCCACCGGCACCGTCAAAGGCGTGCGCCAGGTCACCGCCCGGTTCAGCGGCCAGATGGTGCCGCTGGGCGACATGGCGCTGGGCGATCCGTTCACCGTGGATTGCCCGCCCGGAATCGAGGGCAAGGGCCGCTGGATCGACGACAGCAACTGGAGCTACGATTTTGCGCGCGACCTGCCGGCCGGCGTGGCGTGCCGCTTCACGGTGAAACCGGATGCGCGCGACCTGGCCGGCCAGCCTGTTAACGGAAGCGGCACCGGCAGCGGCGCGCGCAGCTTCGGCTTCGATACGGGCGGGCCTGGCGTGGTGGAGACGGTGCCGTACGAGGGCGGGCAGATCGACGAACGGCAGATCTTCGTACTGGGCCTCGACGCCCCGGCCAGCGACGCCACGGTCGCGCAGCACGCGTGGTGCCGGGCCGAGGGCGTGCACGAAAAAATCGGCGTGCGGGTGCTGGCCGGCGCCGAGCGCGACCAGGTGCTGGCGCAGCGCAAATCGTTCGTCCACCGCTATCTGTCCGCGTACTTCAAGGCGCGCGGCGTCGTCTGGCGCGCCGACATGGCCGTGCGCGACCGACCGGTCGACCGTTTGCCCATCTCCGTGCTGCAATGCCAGCGCCCGCTGCCGGCCAAGGCCGAGGTGGCGCTGGTGTGGGGCGCGGGCATGGCTGCCGCCAGCGGCATTGCCACGACCAGGGACCAGGCGCTGGCGTTTCGCACGCGGCCCGACTTCACCGCCAAATTCAGCTGCGAGCGGCTGTCGCCCAAGGCCGGCTGCCTGCCGTTCCTGCCCGCGCGCGTGGAGTTCTCGGCCCCGGTGCGGCGCGCCGATGCGCTGGCCGTCACGCTCACTGGCCCCGGCGGCAAGACCTTCCCGCCCACGCTCGACAAATACCAGGCCAAGGCCGACTACGTCGAACGCATCGCGTTTGCCGGGCCGCTGCCGGCCAGCGCCGCGCTGCGCCTGGCGTTGCCGCCCGCGCTGAAAGACGACGCCGGCCGGTCGCTGCTGAACGCGGCGCGCTTTCCGCTCACGGTCAATACCGATGCCCAGCCGCCGCTGGTGAAATTTCCGGCGCGCTTCGGCATCATCGAGGCGCAGGGCGACAAGCTGCTGCCGGTCACGGTGCGCAACGTGGAGGCGGCGCTGGCCGCCAGGGTGGCGGCCGTCGATATCGCGGGCGCGTCGCTGCGCGTGAACGAAGGCGCCACCGAGGAACAGCAGGACCGGCAAATCGTGCGCTGGCTCGGGCGCCTGAGCTATAACGGCGGCTGGGAGCCGCAGGAGCTGTCCGGCCCGCAGATGTACGACTCGCTGATGACCGGCTTCGAAGTCAAAGACGGCAGCGCCGACCGCGTGCAGCGCTTCACCCTGCCCAGGCCGGGCGGGCGCCAAGCGTTCGAGGTAGTAGGCATCCCGCTGCGCAAGCCGGGCTTTTATGTGGTGGAACTGGCCAGTCCGCGCCTGGGCGCCGCGCTGTCGGCCAGGCGCCAGACCGCGTACGTCAGTTCCGCTGCGCTGGTCACCAATCTGGTGGCCCACTTCAAGCGCGGCGCCGCGTCGTCGCTGGTGTGGGTGACGTCGCTCGACCAGGGCCGGCCGGTGGCCGGCGCCAGGGTGGCGGTGCGCGATTGCGCCGGCAAGCTGCTGTGGCAAGGCAGTACCGATGGCGACGGCGTGGCTCGCATCGCCCAGGAGCTGGCCGAACCCGCGTGCGCGGCGCGCGAAGGCCTGTTCATCAGCGCCCGCCACGGGGCCGACATGACGTTCACGCTGTCGAAGTGGGATCGCGGCATCGAGGCGTGGCGCTTCAACCTGCCCACCGAAGACAACGGCGCCGACCACGTGATCGCCAACACCGTCTTCGATCGCACCTTGCTGCGCGCGGGCGAAACCGTGCACATGAAGCATTTCCAGCGCCGCAAGGTGATGCAGGGCTTTGCGCTCGATCCGGTCAACTCGCTGCCCGCCACCATGTTCGTGATCCACGAAGGCAGCGACCAGCGCTACGAGCTGGCGCTGCGCTGGCATGCGAACGGCACGGCCGCCAACGACTGGACCATCCCGGCCGATGCGCGCCAGGGCTGGTACCGGGTGCTGGTCGGCGGGCGCGAGGCCGGCCGCTTCCGCGTGGAGCAGTTCCGCGTGCCCACCATGAAAGCGCAGCTGCAGGGGCCGAAGGCGCCGGCAGTGCAGGCGGCGTCGGTCGACCTCGATGTGCAGGTGAGCTACCTGTCCGGCGGCGGCGCCGGCGACGCCCCGGTGCAGCTGCGCACCATGGTGCAGGACCGCAGCGTGAGTTTCGACGACTACGCCGATTTCACGTTCAGCAATGGCGACGTGCGGGTGGGCGTGGAGCGCAGCGGCGGCGCTTTCGACATGGAGGACGGCGGGTTCGACGACGGTGACGACAGTGCCGCGGGCGAGGGCGCCGGCGCGGGCGGAGGGGTGACGGTGCGCACCCGCAACCTCACGCTGGACAAGGCGGGCGGCGCCCGCATCACCATCGGCGAGCTGCCGGCCGTGACGGAGCCGCGCGAGCTGACCGCCGAGCTGTCGTACCAGGACGCCAACGGCGAGACGCTGTCGGCCGCCACCCGTGTGCCGCTGTGGCCGGCCGACGTGGTGATCGGCATCGCGCCCGACGGCTGGGTACTGAGCCGCGACGCGCTCAAGTTCCAGGTCGTGGTGCTCGACCTGCACGGCAAACCGGTGGCCGACGCCCCGGTCGATGTCGATTTCTTCCAGCGCGAATCGACGTCGCACCGCCGCCGCCTGGTGGGCGGTTTTTATGCGTATGAAAGCAGCAATGAGATCAAGGCGCTGGGCAGCGCCTGCAGCGGCCGCACCGATGCCAGGGGCCTGTTGGTGTGCCAGGTAAAAGCGCCGGCGGCGGGCAACCTGATCCTGCGTGCGCAAACGCGCGACAGCGGCCGGCGCGTGGCCAGCGCTCACCGCGAAACCTGGGTGGCCGACGGCGAGGACTGGTGGTTCAACGTCACCGACAACGACCGCATCGACCTGCTGCCCGAGAAAAAACGCTACGAGCCGGGCGAGACGGCCAGCTTCCAGGTGCGCATGCCGTTCCGGGAAGCCATCGCGCTGGTGACGGTGGAGCGCGAAGGCGTAATCGACAGCTATGTGCGGCCGCTGTCCGGCTCCGCACCCGTGATCACGGTCCCGATCAAGCCCGGCTACGCGCCCAACGTGTATGTCTCGGCGCTGGTCGTGCGCGGCCGCGTGGCCGGCGTGCAGCCCACTGCGCTGGTCGACCTGGGCAAGCCGGCCTATAAACTTGGCATCGCGCCCGTGCGGGTGGGCTGGGCCGCCAACGAACTGAAAGTGCAGGTGGACACCGACCGCCAGGCGTACCAGGTGCGCGACCGGGCGAAAGTGACGGTGCGGGTCACGCGCGCCGACGGCTCGGCGCCGCCGCCCGGCGCCGAGGTGGCGCTGGCGGCCGTGGACGTGGGCCTGCTGGAACTGATG
>JBEVMD010000292.1:0-6272 GCA_040508835.1 Duganella sp.
CCAGCGCCAGCACCGTCGGCGCCGACCGCGCCGACCAGGCCAGCACCAAGCTGCGCCTGGGACTGTCGCTGCGTCCGCTGGACCCGGCCGAGAAGCGCGATAGCGGCATCAACACCGGCTTGCTGATCGAAGACGCGGGCGGCGCCGCCCAAAGCGCCGGCGTGCAGCCCGGCGACGTGCTGCTGTCGGTGAACGGCTACGTGGTCAGCAGCGTGGACCAGGTGCGCCAGGTGGTCGACAAGTCCGGTAAATCGGTTGCGTTGCTGATCCAGCGCGGGGGCGATACAATCTTCATCCCGGTCCGCCTCGGTTAACGTCCGTCCTGCAGAACGCAACAAGAACAGAAAAGGAAAAATAACATGCGACTTCTGCTGGTAGAAGACGACACCATGATCGGCGAAGTCGTGCTCGACCTCTTGCGGGCCGAGCACTACGCCGTGGACTGGGTCAAGGACGGCGACATGGCCGACACCGCGCTGCAAACCCAGACCTACGACCTGGTGCTGCTCGACCTGGGCCTGCCGCGCAAGGACGGCCTGGAAGTGCTGCGCTCGATGCGCGCGCGCAAAGAGCTCACGCCCGTGCTGGTGGCCACGGCGCGCGACGCCAAGGAGCAGCGCATCGCGGGGCTCGATGCCGGCGCCGACGACTACGTGCTCAAACCGTACGACCTCGACGAACTGCTGGCGCGCATCCGCGCCTTGCTGCGCCGCTCGGCCGGACGCGCCGAACCGGTGTTCGAACACGGCGGCGTGAGCGTCAATCCGCAAACCCGCGAAGTGCTGGCCGACGGCAAGCAGGTCAGCCTGTCCGCGCGCGAATGGGCGGTGCTCGAAGCGCTGATTGCCCGCCCGGGCATCGTGCTGTCGCGCCACCAGCTGGAAGAAAAGCTGTACAGCTGGAAGGATGAAGTCAACAGCAACGCGGTGGAGGTGTACATCCACGGCCTGCGCAAAAAACTCGGCGCCGAGCTGATCCAGAACGTGCGCGGCCTCGGCTACATGGTGCCCAAGCTATGAAAATGAAGGTCAAGGTGAAGATGCCGCCGATGCCGCGCGTGCCGGTGGTGACGCACTCGCTGCGCGGCCGCCTGCTGTGGTTTCTGCTGGCGGCCATCACCATGGCGGCCATCGCCCAGGCGGCCATCGCCTACCGCAGCGCGCTGAGCGACGCCGACCAGATCTTCGATTACCACATGCAGCAGATGGCCATGTCGCTACGTTCCAGCGCCACGCTCACCAACAAGGCAGCCGACACCACGCCCGACCCCGGCAACGACGACCTCGTGGTGCAGGTGTGGACGCCGGACGGCGCCCAGGTCTTCCGTTCGCTCTCGCGCGCGGCGCTGCCGCAGCGCGCCGTGCTGGGCTTTTCCAACGTCAAGGCCAACAACACCACGTACCGCATCTTCTCGATGGCCACGCCCAACCAGACCGTGCAGGTCGCGCAGGACATGGCCGTGCGCCAGCGCATGGCCGGCACGCTAGCGCTGCGCACCGTGGGACCGATTGCCGTCATGGCGCCGATCCTGATGCTGGTCGTGTGGTGGGTCGTGAGCGGTTCGCTGGCGCCCGTGTCGCGTGTCAAGCGCCAGGTGGCGGCGCGCCAGGCCGACGACCTGTCGCCCGTGTCGGAAAACGATCTGCCCGATGAAGTGCTGCCGCTGGTGCATGAGCTCAATCTGCTGTTCGGCCGCGTGCGCACTGCGTTCGAGGCGCAACAGCACTTCGTGGCCGACGCCGCGCATGAGCTGCGCTCGCCGCTGGCCGCATTGAAATTGCAAGTGCTGAGTCTTGAACGGGCGCAGGACGATGCGGCGCGCAGCGTGGCCGTCGGCCGCGTGACGGCCGGCATCGAGCGCGCCACCCGGCTGGTCGAACAATTGCTGGTGCTGGCGCGCCAGGAAGGGTCCGTGGACGATGTCCGGCTCGACCGCGTCAATCTGTCCGACCTGGTCAAGCGCACGCTGGGCGACATGGCGGGGCTGGCGCAGGCGCGCCAGATCGACCTGGGCCTCACCCACGCGGACGACGCCGCCATCGACGGCCAGCCCGATGCCCTGATCATCCTGTTGCGCAACCTGGTCGACAACGCCATCAAGTACACGCCGGCCGGCGGCACGGTCGATATCGAACTGCGCCGCGTGCCGGGCATTGCCAACGCCAAGGGCGGCGCGGCGGCGCCCGGGCGCGTGCTGCTGAGCGTGGAAGATTCCGGCCCCGGCATTCCGCCGGAGGAGCGCGAGCGCGTGTTCAGCCGCTTTTACCGCGTGCCGGGCAGCCAGGCGGGCGGCAGCGGCCTGGGACTGGCAATTATCAAGTCGATTGCCGAGCGCCATGGCGCCGTGTTGAAACTCGATACGTCCGAGCGGCTGGGCGGTCTCAAGATCCATCTCGATTTTCCCGAGACTGCGAGGCCCACTCCGGTCTAAAATGCCGTTTTGATATGCGGGACGGCACAATGAAAAAAATCGGCTTCTCGGGCACGCTGGACCCGATCACCAACGGCCACATGTGGGTGATCAACGAAGCCCGCTCGATGGCGGACGAGGTGGTGGTATTCCTGTCCGAAAACACGGCCAAAAAGCCCAAGTTCACCGCCGAGGAGCGCAAGAGCATCATCGCGCTCAGCTGCGCCGAGCAGGGCTGGGACAACGTGCAAGTGGTGATCGTGCGCGGCGACTACACGGCGCGCGCGGCCCGCAAGTACGGCGCCGACTACCTGATCCGCGGCATCCGCACCACCGCCGACTTCGACTACGAAAACCTGATCCAGCAAACCAACGTCGACGTGCTGCAAGGCGCCAAGACGATTTTCGTGATGCCGCCGCGCGACCTCGGGTCCGTGAGCTCGAGCTTTGTGAAAGCGCTGGAAGGCCCCATCGGCTGGAACTGGATCATGAAGAAATTCGTGCCCGGTCCCGCCTACCACGCCTGGGTGCTGGGCTGGCTGCGCAACGAGTGGGAACTGTTATGGGATTACGCCCAGGCCGATGAGTCGGCCATCAACCATGCCGACAGCTGGTTTGCGCGCCTGACGGGCGCCACCGCCTACGGTGCGCCCGCGCGCCACTATCACAATCTCGACCACCTGGTGCACGGCCTGTCGGAAATCCGCGCCTGGGCCGCCAACAACAAGCCGGACGCGGCCGACATCGAGATCATCAAGCAGGCCTTCTGGTTCCACGACGCCGAATACCAGCACGGCCTGGCGGCCGACGCGCCCAGCAACGAGGAAGCCAGCGCCCAGCTGTGGCTGGGCAGCCACCTGGGCCAGGACATGGCGGACGCTGCGGCGCTGATCCGCGCCACCGACCATTTCCAGGAAGCGGCCATCGACCATCGCCTGAAAGATGTGCTGCTGAGCGTGGACCTGGCCATCCTCGGCCAGGACGACGAGGTGTACCAGAACTATGCGCGCGCCATCCGCCACGAATATGCGCACCTGTCGGACGGCGACTACCGCCGCCAGCGCGCCGGCGCGCTGGCCCACCTGTGCCGCAAGGCCGAAGCGGGCAAGCTGTTCTGCGACCCGTATTTTGCCGACCAGTACAACGACCGCGCGCTCGACAACATGGAGCGCGAAATGGCGCGCCTGGCCGGCGAGTAAGACCGGTAACGCTTCTTTACTCTGTTTCTTCCCTGCGCCGCGTCATGGCCATGCCCAGCTCCATCAGGTCGAGCTTGGCATTGCGGGCCAGCGGAAAGATGTCGCGCTGGGTTTCTTCGGCATGCTGCCGCACCTGTCCGGACAGGATGCCGACCGTGGCGTCGAACAGCGGGTCGGTCGCTTCCATGGTTTGCAGGCGGCCGATGGTGCTGCGGGTCGCTGCGTGGCGTGAACCGGCCTGGTCGATGATGGCCGCGTTGCCTTTGGCCACACGGCGCAGCGCCGGATAAAACACTTCCTCTTCGATGGCGGCATGGCGCGTCAGTTCCTCGCCGATGTGCAGCGCCAGCTTTTGCTTGCTCAGGTGGGCGCGCGGGCCCAGTTCCTCGTACTGGTCGAACAGCATGCGCACATGCTCGTGGTCTTCGGTCAGCAGGGTGACCGCATCCTGCGGATCGGTTTCGGTAGGGATGGGCTTGGGTAGCGCATCGTCGGCATGGGACATGGTTCGCATAGCGGTTCCTCGACGGACGGTGGACGAAAGAATACCGATGCAGTCTGCGAGCGCAGGCCGGGCGCGTCTGTGCGTTGCTCCACCCTGGGGTCAGTAGCGGTTCCAGTTGTTGTGGCGGTGCTCGGTGGCTTCCTTGAGCAGGTGGCCGGCGCGCTGCAAGTCCTTGGCGCTGTGTTCGTCGCCGAGCTCGACCGTCATGGCCAGTTCCTGGATGGCCGGCGGATACTCGTGTTCGGCAGCTTCCTCGAGCAGGGAGCGCGCTTTTGCGCGGTCCTGCGGCACGCCGCGCCCTTCGGCATAAAAATAGGACAGCAGGAACATCGCATGCGCATTGCCGCCGTCGCTGGCCGTCTGTAACCAGTGCGCGGCCTGGCGCTCGTTGCGCTGCACGCCATTGCCGTTCTTGTACAGCAAGCCCAGCGCCAGCGCCGCGCGGGCATGACCCTGTTGCGCCGCCTGCGTGTACCACGGCGCGGCAGCCAGCGGCTGTTCCGGCACGCCGACCACGCCGGTGCGCAGCATCTCGCCCAGCGCGAACGCGGCTTCCACGTCGCCGCCGCGCGCAGCCTGCTCGAACAGCTTGCGCGCCGCGTCGCGTTGCGCTGGCCGGGCCTGGTACAGCAGGCCCAGCTCGCGCTGCGCGACCGGCAGGTTTTGCTGCGCCCACGCCATCAGCTTGCGTTCCGCGCCGGCGTCCGCTTCCTGGATCGCCTTCATGCCGACGACCTCGATCTGGGCAGCCGTCGGCAGCTCGCGCTGCATCTGGCAGCCGCACAGCAGCGCGCAGGCCAGCAGCAGGGCGGGAGCGCGCAAGCGGCGGGCGTGGTCCATCATTTGCTCAGGTCCACCGTGTACTTGGCGAAACCGCTGGCGTCCAGTGCGCCTTCGGCCGTGACGGCGGCAATGCCGGCGCTCTTGGCCAGGCCCAGGTGGCCGGGAGCGGAGCGCAGGATCACCGGACCGGCAGTGGCCACCTTGACGAAGCTCCAGCTGCGCGCGCTGCCGTTATCGACCAGGCTGACCTTGCCGGTGGCCTTGCCCTTGGCCGTCAGGTAATTGCTGACGATGGTCTGGTTGGCGTCCGGCGACTTGATGATGGTCTTGCTGCCGTCGATGCCGGGCACGGCGCCGCCGCCACCGGCGCGGTAGTCGTTGGTGGCGACAATGAAGTCGTCGCCATCGGCCACCGGCTTGCCCTGGTACGTCAGGTTGGCGATGCGGCTGCCCACCGGCTTGGTGACGTCGATCTGGTACGTCAGCGCATTGCCCTCGGCATAGAATACGTCGTAGTTGTAAATCGTGCCGTAGCTGGGCACCAGGTCCTGCTCGGCCGTTTTGTTCGGGTCGATCTGGCCGAACTGGCGGGCCGACGTTTCCAGCCATGCCTTCAAATCTGAACCCTTGATTTTCACAGCCTGCAGGTTGTTATTGCTGTACAGGTAGAGGTCGCCAGGGTTGCGTACCTGCAGGCCCACCGGTGCGGCGGACGTGGCGCCCGGCGCCACATCGGTAAAGTCCGATGGCCCGTTGCGGCCGGCCTTGAACGGCGCGCTGCACGAGATCACGGGAATGTTTTTGTAGCTGGCAATCGTGGCGTCGGTGCTGGTGGCAATGAAATTCTTTACGTAATCGAGCTGGGCCTGATTGACCAGCTGGATAGCCGTGACGTCGCCGGCCAGCGAGAAGTACGACGACATCTCGAAATCGGTGGTCACGCCCAGCGGCTGCTTGGCGTAGGCGATGGTGGCCGCGTGCTCGGTGGCGACGATCGGTGCGACGGTCGGGTCCGCTGCCACGTTGGTCGTGCCGTCGGTGTACTTGAAGCCGCGCGACTCCACGGTCGTCTTGGCCGGCTGCACCACCCATTTGCCACCCTGGTACACCAGGGTCAGCTTGATGATGCCCAGGCGGCGACCCCAGCTTTGCGCCATCACGGTGGGCACGCCGTTGACAAAACCATTGACGGCGTCGATCTTGGCGCTGGCGGGGAAGGCGGCAAACGACGGATCGAGCGCGGCCGCGCCCGTCTCTTTACCCTTGGGGAAGATCAGGTGCGAGTGGCCGATCAGCAGCGCGTCGATGCCGGTGCCGGTGAGGTGGTAGCTGGGGTTTTCCATTTTCGGGCTGTAGGCGCTCGGGTCGAGGCCGC
>JBEVMD010000357.1:0-3264 GCA_040508835.1 Duganella sp.
GCCTGCATCAGGTTCCAGCGCAGTTCGGACCAGGCCGCCACTGGCTCGCCGTTGACGGCGGTGACCGTGTCGCCCGTGCGCAGGCCGGCCAGCGCGGCCGGGGTAGCCGGCGCGCCGGACGACGCGGCCGGCACGCTGATCTTGCTGGTCGGCTCTTCCACGCCGTGCATGTACAGCCCGGCAAACAGCACGATCGCCACCAGGAAGTTGGCGATCGGGCCGGCCGCCACGATGGCGATGCGCTTCCACACGCTCTGGCGCGTGAATTCGCGCTTGAGCTCTTCCGGCGGCAGCGTGGCCAGGTCGCCCTCGCGGGCGTCGAGCATCTTGACGTAGCCGCCCAGCGGCAAGGCCGACACGGCCCACTCGGTCTGGTCGCGGCCGAAGCGGCGCGACCACACGACCTTGCCCATCCCCACCGAAAAGCGCAGCACTTTCACACCGCACCAGCGCGCCACCAGGTAGTGGCCCAGCTCGTGGATCACGATCAGCGAGCCCAGGCAGACGGCAAACGCCAGGATGGTGGAAAGGAAATTCATCGGCCGATTCCTGCGATGGCCTGCGCCGCTGCCACGCGGGCGGCGGCGTCCTGGGCCATCACGATCTCGATGCTGTCGGCCGCGCCATGGGACAATTTGTCCACGACCTGGGCGATCACGCGGTCGATCTGGCGGAAGCCGATGCGGCGGTCGAGAAACGCCTGCACGGCCACCTCGTTGGCCGCGTTGAGCAGGGCCGGCGCCGTGCCGCCGGCGCGCAGCGCGTCGAACGCCAGGGCCAGGCAGGGAAAGCGCTGGTAGTCGGGACGCTGGAATTGCAGCGTGGCGATCTCGGTAATGTCGAGCTGGGCCACGCCGGACGCGATCCGTTCCGGGTACGCCAGCGCGTGAGCGATCGGCGTGCGCATGTCGGGGTTGCCCAGCTGCGCCAGCACGGACCCGTCGACGTACGACACCATCGAATGGATCACCGACTGCGGGTGGATCACGACCTCGATGCGGTCGGCCGGGGCGCCGAACAGCCAGTGGGCCTCGATCACTTCCAGGCCCTTGTTCATCATGGTGGCGGAATCGACCGAAATCTTGCGGCCCATCGACCAGTTCGGATGCTTGCACGCCTGCTCGGGCGTCACGTCTTCCAGCGTGGCGACGTCGCGCGCGAGGAATGGCCCGCCGGATGCGGTGAGCAAGATCTTGGCCACGCCGGCCGACGGGTCGCGCACGGCCGGCATGCGGCCGCCAAATTGCGGCATCGACTGGAAGATGGCGTTGTGTTCGCTATCGATGGGCAGCAGGATGGCGCCGGATTCGGTCACGGCGTCCATGAACAGCTGGCCGGACATGACCAGCGCTTCCTTGTTCGCCAGCAGGATTTTCTTGCCGGCGCGGGCGGCGGCCAGCGTGGGCGCCAGGCCCGCAGCGCCGACGATGGCAGCCATTACGCTGTCGACTTCGGCAGCAGACGAAATCGCGCACAGCGCGGCTTCGCCGTATTCTACTTCCGTGGCAACGCCGGCGGCGCGCAGCAAGCTGGTCAGGCGCGCGGCAGCGTCGGCCGTGCCCACCACGGCGCGCGCCGGACGGAAGGCAATGCACTGGGCGGCCAGTTCGTCGACGCGGCTGTGCGCGGACAGGGCATAAACGGTGTAGCGCTCCGGATGACGGGCGAGCACGTCCAGCGTGGACACGCCGATCGAACCGGTGGCGCCAAGGATGGTGATGCGTTGCATAAGGTGTTCTTTCAGAGCCAGGCAGTCAGCAGCGCCGCCAGCGGCAGGACGGGGATCAGCGCGTCAACGCGGTCCAGCACGCCGCCGTGGCCGGGCAGCAGGTTGCTGCTGTCCTTCATGGCCGCGCGGCGCTTGAGTTGGGATTCGAACAGGTCGCCAATGACGGATGCGGCCACGATCACCAGCAGCGCCAGCAGCGTCAGCGCCCAGCCGAAGCGCGCCTGCAGGCGTACGGCAAACGTATCCTGCAGCCACGGCGTGCTGCCGGCGGCCAGGATCGAGACCGATGCGATGACCAGCACGGCAATGCCGCCGCCGATCGCGCCTTCCCACGATTTACCGGGGGAGATGGTGGGCGCCAGCTTGCGCTTGCCAAAGGCCTTGCCCGAGAAATAGGCGCCGATATCGGCAATCCACACCAGCACCAGCACCGACAGCAGGTACACGGGCGAATGCAGGTACAGGCCCACGATGGCAAAGAAGCAGACGAACACGGCAAAGCTGAAGGTCAGCGCCATCGACCAGTTGGCCGCGCCGCCCAGCGGCGGCAGGCCCAGCGCCAGCGTGGGCGTATAGCGGATCAGCCAGAGCAAAGCGGCCACGGCGTACAGCGCCGTCACGGTGCCGGGCTGGGCCTTGTACATCAGCGCCACGAACAGCAGCGCGCCGACGATGCCGACCAGGCGCGCAGCGCCGTCCTTCAAACCGAACAGGCGGGCGCCCTCCCACATGGCGGCGCCCAGGAACAGCGTGACAACCACGGCAAAGGCCGGGAAATACTGGAAGAACAGGACCGGCAGCAGCACCGCCAGCAAGACCAGAGCGGTAATAATCCGTGTTTTCAGCATCAGTTTTTCTTTTCTGCCAGTTGCGCCCCGGTGCGGCCGAAACGGCGTTCGCGGTGCTGGTAGGAGGCGATGGCCTCGTCGAGGCGTTCGATGGAAAAATCGGGCCAGTAGGTGTCGGTAAAGAACAGCTCGGTGTACGCGAGCTGCCACAGCAGGAAATTGGAAATGCGCTGTTCGCCGCCGGTGCGGATGAACAGGTCGGGCTCGGGCGCATAGGCCATGGCCAGGTGCGGCGCCAGCTGCTCTTCGGAAAAGTCGGTGGCGCCCGGATGCGCGGCCACCATCTTGGCGACGGCCTGCATGATGTCCCAGCGGCCGCCGTAGTTGGCGCAGACGGTGACGGTCAGGCGCGTGTTGTTGGCGGTCTTGCGCTCGGCGCCGGCAATCATGGTGCGCAGCTTGTCGTCAAAGCGGGACAGGTCGCCCACCACGCGCAGGCGGATATTATTGGCGTGCATCTTGGACACTTCGCGCTCGAGCGCCGTCATGAACAGGCGCATCAGCAGCGACACCTCTTCTTCGGGGCGGCGCCAGTTTTCCGAGCTGAAGGCAAACAGGGTCAGGTATTCGATGCCGCGGTCGACGCACGCCTCGACCACCTTGCGGACGGCTTCCACCCCTTTGACGTGCCCTGCCACGCGCGGCAGGAAGCGTTTGGTGGCCCAGCGGCCGTTGCCATCCATAATC
>JBEVMD010000376.1:0-7205 GCA_040508835.1 Duganella sp.
TTAGCGGAAGGCTTTCCGAGTACACTTGCGCTGTTTCCAGAAGGCTCACGCACCCATGATTAATGTTTTCGTTCTCCAGAATGGCCGGCTCAACCAGGTACCGATCGATAGTCGGGAAGACCTGGTCAATGCCGAGCCGGTGTGGGTCGACCTGACCGACCCGACGGACGACGAACGCGCGTGGGTCAAGACCATTTATGGCGTCACGCTGCCCGGCGAAGACGAAGTCAAGGATATCGAAGCGTCGGCCCGTTATTACGAAGCGGAAAACGGCGACCTGCACCTGCGCACCGACTTTTTGCTGGAAGAAGACGACGGCCCGTCGCGCGTGGTCACGGTGGCCTTCATCCTGGCGCGCAAGATGCTGTTCTCGGTGCACACCGACGACTTGCCCGTGTTCCGCCTGGTGCGCATGCGCGCCCGTTCGCGGCCCGGCTCGATTGCCGACTACATGGACGTGCTGCTGGACTTGTACGCGACCGACGCCGAGTATTCGGCCGATGCGCTCGAAGGCATTTACCAGAGCCTGGAAGAAGTCAGCGGCCGCGTGTTGCAGGAACAGTTCACCGACCAGGACGCGGCTGCCGCACTGAACGCCATCGCGCGCGAAGAAGACTTGAACGGCCGCATCCGCCGCAACATGATGGACACGCGCCGCGCCGTCAGTTTCCTGATGCGGGGCCGCCTGCTCAACGCCGACCAGTTCGAGGAAGCGCGCCAGATCCTGCGCGACATCGAATCGCTGGACGGCCACACGTCGTTCCTGTTCGACAAGATCAACTTCCTGATGGACGCCACGGTCGGCTTCATCAACATCAACCAGAACAAGATCATCAAGATCTTCTCCGTGGCCAGCGTGGCATTCCTGCCGCCGACCCTGATCGCCTCGATCTACGGCATGAACTTCAAATGGCTGCCGGAGCTGGAATGGCAGGCCGGCTACCCGTTCGCGCTGGCGCTGATGGTGACCAGCGCGATCGCGCCGTTCTGGTACTTCCGCCGCCGGGGCTGGTTGAAGTAGGCGCCGGCTGAGCGACGTCGGCGTCACCCCAGCCGCCAGCCCTCAATTCCATCGTTCCCGCGCAGGCGGGACCCCAATTTGTTCGAACGACGATGGCCGCAGCAGTGGCCAACACAGCATGGATCAAATTGCATCCCCGCTGCGCGGGGATGACGGCTTGGCGTTTCGCGGCAGCTGTTACCCGCGGGCCAGGCGCAGGCTGGCGCTGCGCTGCGTGTCGCTGCGGTGCGCCATGCCGGCGCGTGGTTGCGCCGCCTGCACCGCGCGGCTATCCCCCTCCAGCTTGAACAGGCCCACGACCTCGGTCAGCGCCGACGCCTGTTCGTTCATGGCCTGCGCGGCGGCCGCTGCTTCGTCGACCAGCGCCGAATTCTGCTGGGTCATGCCATCCATCTCGCCGATGGCGCCGTTGACCTGTTCGATGCCGATGCTCTGCTCGGCGCTGGCCACGCTGATCTCGCTCATGATTTCCGTCACGCGCTTGACGCTGTCCACCACTTCTTCCATCGTGGTGCCGGCCTTCGACACCAGCACGGTGCCGCTGCCCACCTTGCTGACGGAGTCGTCGATCAGCGCCTTGATTTCTTTCGCGGCCGAGGCCGAGCGCTGCGCGAGGTTGCGCACCTCGGTGGCCACCACGGCAAAGCCGCGGCCCTGTTCGCCGGCCCGGGCGGCTTCCACTGCCGCGTTGAGCGCCAGGATATTGGTCTGGAACGCAATGCCGTCGATGACCGAAATGATGTCGACGATTTTGCGCGACGAGGCATTGATCGATTCCATGGTGTCCGTGACCTGCTGCATCACGGCGCCGCCCGCCACCGACACCGACGACGCCGTCTGCGCCAGGGTGTTGGCTTGCTGGGCATTGCTGGCGTTCTGCCGCACGGTCGAGGTCAGTTCTTCCATGGCAGTGGCCACTTTTTCCAGCGACGACGCCTGGTGCGCGGTGCGGTTGGCCATGTCGTCGTTGCCGGCCGCGATTTCGCTCGACGCCGTGTCGATCGCCAGCGTGCCTTCGCGCACCTTGCCCACGATGGCCGCCAGGCTGTCGCGCATGCTCTTGATTTCATACAGCAGACTGTCCGTGTCGCCGCTGCGCAGTTGCACGTTGACGGCCAGGTCGCCGTGGGCGATCTTGGCAGCGATCTCGGTGGCGTAAGCCGGTTCGCCGCCCAGCTGGCGGATCAGCACATGCTTGATCACGCGGGTGACGACGATGCTGAGGATAAAGGCGGCCACCGTCAGCGCAATGATCCAGGTGCGCGCATTGCTGGCGCGTTGCTCCGACAACTCGCTGGCCACGTCCGCTTCCTTTTGCGCCGCGTCCACCATCACGGCCATGTCGGCCACGATCTGGCGCCGCAGCGGGCTGCAGTCGTTGACCAGGAACTTGCCGTACTCTTCCATCTGGCCCGCTTCGCGGAACTGGCGCGGCTTTTTCAGCGCTTCGGCCATGGCCAGCAGGCCGGTGCGCACCTTGTCGAACTGGGCGTCGCCGGCATAGGCGGGGGTCAGTTTTTCCAGCGTTTTCAGGTACAGCGCCTTTTGTTCGTCGAGGATGTTGAGTTCCTTGGCGGCCTGGGCGTCGTCGGTAAAGATGTAGGCGTTGCGCGCGGCCAGTCCCGTTTGCGCCAGCGCTTCGCGCGCTTCCACCAGCGGATCGAGGTGCTCGTTGTTGACCAGGTCCTGCTGCTTGAAGGCGGCATTGATCGAGCTGACGCCAAAAAACGATACCGCCGCCAGCAGCAGCATCAGGCCGGTGACCATGCCAAAGCCCAGCGACAGCTGGGTACCGATTTTGAGATTTTTGAAAGCGTTCATCATAATTTTCCTGGAAACGTGGGCGTTTCCATAGTTCCTGCAACAGGTCACTGGAAACGGAGCCGCAGGGCGGCGACGGGTAAGTATTCGTAAGTGCTTGGGTAGCGCGCGCAAACATTGGGCGGCGCCGGGGACAACCGTGCTACGGGTTACTGCCACAGTGCGCCGACGACAGAGCGGGGGCGGCGCACGGCGTGCTGCGTCGGCCGGCGCTAGAGGCGCGCCCGGCGTTGTATTTCTTCCGATGCCAGCGCCGCCAGCTCGCGCAGCGAGCGCACTTCGCGGTCGCGCAGGCGGCGCGGCTCATGGTCCAGCACGCACAGGGTACCGAGCGGCATGTTGTTAGCGTCGAGCAGGGGGAAGGCGGCATAAAAACGGATGTGCGGCGCGCCCAGCACCAGCGGGTTGTCCTGGAAGCGCGGATCGCGCAGCGCGTCCTCCACCACGAACAGGCCGTCCTGCAGGATCGCGTGGCTGCAAAAAGCCCAGTCGCGCGGGGTCTCGTCCACGTCCACGCCGATGCGCGATTTGAACCACTGGCGGCTCGACGTCAGCAAACTGATCAGCGCCATCGGCGTGTCGGTGGTCTGCGTGGCCAGCCAGGTGAGGCGGTCGAAGATCGATTCGCACGGCGTATCGACGATGTGGGCGGCATCCACCGCCAGCAGGCGCCGGGCCTCGTCGTGCGCGACCGGGTAGGCGGGTTCGGCCAGCGGCAGGAATTCGGCGCTGCTGGCCGGGGCCGGCGCGGCGGGCGGCGCGGCGCCGGCCGCCACGCCCGCGACACCGCGTTCTTCGATCAGGCGCTTGACCGCGCTCAGGCGCACGCGGCGGTGGCCGCCCGGTGTCTTCCACGACGGGATCGCGCCATTTTCGATCCACAGCTGCGCCGTGCTGACGGCCACGCCCAGCAGCTGGGCCGTGGCGCGGGTGGTCAGGACGGAATCTTTACTGTTGGGCATGGGGATCTCGCGGTGGCTGTCGGATGCAAGAAGTGTACTGCAATTTCCATGTGGAAACAAACGAAATTGACGAAACTGACGTTTTTATTTTTCTACAGCAATGAAACTTCTCAAAATGGCGCGGTGCGCGCGCCGGGTTTGATCGGTATCATCATTTTCGTCAGATTTATGCGGTAGATGAAAGGACTTTCATAACGGTAATAAAGTCCGGTAGCGGTTTCAACTAGAATGGCGGCCAACCTCATGCTCCGGGAGCCTCCACCATGCACAAAAAACGGCAATTTTTTCCACGCCAGGTGGTGGAAGCGGGCGGCAACCGCTGGGACTGGGCGCTGCTGCCCGTCGTGCTGGCCATCTTCGTGCTGCTGGCGTACGGCGGCCAGCAGATGGCGCGCCCGTACCAGCTGGGTCAGGCGCTGCCGCTCTCGCTGGACCCGTCCAACCTGCCGTACTACCTGCTGCGCACCACGCTGCGCATGTTCATTGCGCTGGGCGCGTCCGTCATCTTCAGCTGCGTGTTCGCGGCGCTGACCACCAAGTACCGGCTGGCGGAAAAAGTGCTGGTGCCGCTGCTCGATATCCTGCAGTCGATCCCGATCCTGGGGTTCTTGTCGATCACGGTGACGGCGTTCATTGCGCTGTTTCCCGGGAATCTGCTGGGCGTGGAGTGCGCGGCCATCTTTGCCATCTTTACGTCGCAGGCGTGGAATATGGCGTTTTCCGCATACCAGGGTTTCCGCAACGTGCCGGCCGAACTGTCGGAAGCGGCGCAGGTGTTCCAGCTGTCGGGCTGGCAGCGCTTCTGGCGCCTGGAGCTGCCGTTCGCCATGCCGGGCCTGCTGTGGAACATGATGATGTCGATGTCGGGCGGCTGGTTTTTCGTGGTGGCGTCGGAGGCGATTTCCGTCTCCAACCAGAACATCAAATTGCCCGGCATCGGCTCGTACATTGCGCTGGCCATCGAGCAGAGCGACCTGGGGGCCATCGGCTGGGCCATCTTTGCCATGCTGATCGCGGTGCTGCTGTACGACCAGCTGTTTTTCCGCCCGCTGCTGGCGTGGGCCGACAAATTCCGCTTCGAGGAAACGGGCAGCGACACGGCGCAGCAATCGTGGCTGCTCACGTGGCTGCGCCGCACGGACCGCACCCAGGAACTGGTGGCGTGGGCCGGTCGCCTGCTGTCGCGCTCCATCGCGCTGTTCCGTCTGGGGCATGACGGCACGTCGATCCGCGCCCGGCGCGACCACCCGTCGCTGGTGCCGCAGCGCGCGTGGGACGCGGTGATCGTGGCCGTGGTGTTCTATGCGCTGTGGAGCCTCGGGCACTTCATCAGCACCGAAGTCGGTTGGGGTGAAGTAGGGCATGTGCTGGTGCTGGGCATGGTCACCATGGTGCGCGTGATCGTGCTGCTGGTGCTGGCCGCGCTGATCTGGGTGCCGGTGGGCGTGTGGATCGGCATGAACCCGCGCTGGGCCTCGCGCACGCAGGCAGTGGCGCAGTTCCTGGCCGCGTTCCCCGCCAACCTGGTGTTCCCGGTGGCGGTGATCCTGATCATGCGGTATCACCTGAACCCCGACATCTGGCTGTCTCCCCTGATGATCCTCGGCACCCAGTGGTATTTGCTGTTCAACGTGATCGCGGGCGCGTCCACGATCCCCACCGAGCTGCGGCACGCGGCGCAGAATTTCGGGCTGACGGGGTGGCTCAAGTGGCGGCGCTACCTGCTGCCGGCGATCTTCCCCAGCTTTGTCACGGGCGCCATCACGGCGTCGGGCGGCTCGTGGAACGCCAGCATCGTGGCCGAATACGTGAGCTGGGGCAGTGCCACCGTCAAGGCCCATGGCCTGGGCAGTTACATTGCCGAGATGACCGCCACCGGCGACTTCCCGCGCATTGCGCTGGGCATCGGCGTGATGTGCATCTTCGTGATGGGCTTTAACCACTTCGTCTGGCGCCGCCTGTACATCCTGGCCGAGAGCCGGCTGCATTTCTAGGAGTATCGATCATGAACAATACGATGAACACGCCGATCGTCGAACTCAAAGGCGTCGCCAAGCATTTCCGGGCGGCGGACGGTTCCGCGCGCGCGGTGCTCGAAGGCGTGGATTTTACGCTGCGCGAAGGCGAGATCGTCGCGCTGCTCGGTCAGTCCGGCTCCGGCAAGTCGACCATGCTGCGCCTGATGGCGGGGCTGATCCAGGCCGATGCAGGCCAGGTGCTGTATCGCGGCATGCCCTTGTACGGCACCGCGCGCGGCATCCGCATGGTGTTCCAGTCGTTCGCGCTGTTCCCGTGGCTCACGGTGCAAAAAAACGTGGAGCTGGGGCTGGAAGCGCAGGGCATGCCGGCCGCCGAACGCGCGCGCCGCGCGGCGGCCGTGATCGACCTGATCGGCCTGTCCGGCTTCGAGGGCGCGCTGCCGCGCGAGCTGTCGGGCGGCATGCGCCAGCGCGTGGGCATCGCCCGGGCGCTGGTGATGGAGCCGGAAGTGCTGCTGATGGACGAAGCGTTTTCCGCGCTCGACGTGCTGACCGGCGAGCGCCTGCGGGAGGAAATCCTCGACCTGTGGCAGTCGGGCCGGATTCCCACCAAGGCCATCCTGGTCGTGTCGCACAACATCGAGGAAGCGGTGATGATGGCGGACCGGGTGCTGGTGTTTGCCAGCGATCCGGGCCGGATGCGCGCCGAGCTGCCGATCTCGCTACCGCAGCCGCGCAAGGCGGAAGGCGCGGACGTGCGCCAGCTGATCGACAAGGTCTATGAGCTGATGACGGCAGGCGCCGGCCGCCGGGGGCCCATCAGCGACAAGGAAGTCAAGCTGCAGCTGGGCGACCGCCTGCCGCAGGCCGACATCGCCCACCTGGAAGGGATACTGGAGCTGCTGGCCGAGGAACCGTTCTCGGGACGGGCCGACCTGCCGCACCTGGCCGAGGAAACCGATCTGACCGACGCCGAACTGCTGGAAGTGCTGAACGCCTTGCTGCTGCTGGGCTTTGCCCAGCTGCTCGACGGCGACATCCTGCTCACGGAGCTGGGCGCGCGCTACGTGGCCAGCGTGGCCAGCGGCGAACGGCAGGCGGTATTTGGCGCCCAGCTGCTGGAACACGTGCCGCTGATCGCCTACATCTGCCACGGCCTGGCGCAGGACAAGTCGGGCGATCTGCCGGAAGACCTGTTCCTCAAACTGCTGCGCTTTACGCTGAGCGAAGAGGAAGCGGAACGCGCGCTGCGCGTGGCCATCGAGTGGGGACGGTACGGGGATTTGTTCGAGTACGATTTTAATACGGGGGTGATACAGGCGGCGGAGCGGGCTGCGTAGTTAATGCGTAGCTTGCGCAACCTGCGGCCGAGCAGCCGTCAATACCGCCCTTCGCGGGAATGACGAACGAAGGCTGGCAGCT
>JBEVMD010000404.1:0-15813 GCA_040508835.1 Duganella sp.
ATAGATTCAGCGCATGTAGCAAACCGGCAAGCCGTTCTGGCTTGCCGGTCTCCCCTCGGTACTTCCCTTCAGGCTAGTTCACGCTGATCTTGCCCGTTCCCGCATTGCCCAATACCGACTGCCTGACCGACGCGGCCGGCAGCAGCGTCACGCTGTACGGCGCCGTCCAGCCCACCGCGCTGCTGAAGCTGCACTGGCCCGCCAGGTTCAGGGCGTTGCCGTTGAGCAGCGAACCGGCGTCGGTCACCGCGCCGGCCTTGCTGGCCGATCCCGGATTGTCCACGATGTGGGCGCACGTGCTGGCGCCCGCGATATCGAACGCATTGTTTTGCAGGATGATCTTGGCCAGGTAGCCCACGCCGATGCTGTAGTGGTGCGGGTACACGGCATGCGAACGGCTGCCCTCGAAGTAATTGTTGTACAGGTGGACCTTGCCGAAGCGCACGCGCGGCGCCCGCTCGGACACGTTCAGGAAGTGATTGTTGTTGAACGTGACGGTCAGGTGGCCGTCGTCCGTGGTGCGCGAATCCGACGAGCCGATCAGATTGTTTTTCTGGTGCAGCGCGAAACGGTTGTTCGAGATGGTCACGTAGTCGGAACCGTTCTTGACGTCGAGCGCGCCGTCGTGACACTGCTTGAGGCGGCCGTTCGCGGTGGGCAGCTGGTCGTCGGTCTTCGGCGCGTCGGTGAACGCGTTATGGTCGATCCACACGTTTTTGGAGTTAAGCACGGTGATGCCGTCGTACTCCGAGTTCCAGTTGCCCGCGTCGCCGTCGTCCGGGTCCCAGACCGGCGCGATGTCGCACGGGTTGACGATATTGAGGTTGCGGATGATGACGTTCTGGATGCCGTTCAGCACCAGGTTGGCGTTGACCAGCTTGGTGTCGGCGCCGATGCCGATCAGCGTGGTGTTGCTGGTGAGCTTGATCTGCAGCCGTGCGGCCTGGTCGGTGGTGTTCTGGAACGGCCCGCCGCTGTCGCTGGCGGTCGGGTCGATGGTGCCGTAGAGCTTGATGATTTTCGGCTTGTCGCCCTGGGCCTTGATGGCCGCCACCAGCTGCGCGGCCGAGCTGACCTTGTAGATCGCTGCGGCCGCGGCGGCCGCGCCGCCGGTGGTGCCGCCGTTCTGCGCGGCCCAGCCGCCGGCCGGGGCGGCCTGCAAGGTGGCGTCGCCCGTCGACGGCGTCGGGGTTGGCGTGGGGGTCGGGGTCGGAAGTGGCGTCGGGCTGGGGTTCGGCGTCGGGGTTGGCGTCGGGGTCGGGGTTGTACTGGCAGGACCTACCGCGCATTTCTTGGCCGTGCCGGGGTACGGGTCAGTACCGAAGGTGGCGGCGCTGCAGGTCACATCGCCGGCCAGCGTCTTGATCGTCCACTTGTCCTTGATGCCGTACGATACCTGGCGCGCGCTGCTGCCCACCTTGCACACCTTGCCATCGTCGGCGCACTTGGAATAGCCGCTCGGCCAGTCGGCTGCCGCCGCGTGACCGGAAAACAGGGCGGCCAGCGCCGCGCCCAGGACGGTATAACGGGTCTTCATTGTTTTTCTCCCTTGTGGTGATGGGGACGCAGTGTCAAACGCGCCACGTTTCCCCAAGTGCAACACTAGCAGGAAATAAAACAGGTTTCATCCGAGTTTCTACTTAGAAACTAAACTCCGGGAAATAATCATGGGCTTGATCGAATGAATATTCTAAATTACAACGAAATCGAGCGCGCGCAGGAAGCTGGCCGCCTGCGCATGGGAGATCACGGCGCCCTTGAAGATAGCCGCGTCCGACAATTTCAAGCCGTCGATGTCGGCGCCGCGCAGGTCGGCCCCCTGGAACCTGGCCTGCTTCAGCGTGGCGTTGCGCAGGCTGCCGCCTTCGAACACGGCGTCGCGGAAATCGCAGCCCGCCAGGTAGGCGTCGGAAAAATCGAGGTCTTTCAAGGTTGCCTTCCTGAACGAAAAGCCGCGCAGGTCGGCGCCCACCAGCAGGCATTGCTCGAACTGCAGGCCCAGGTGGGCCACTTCCTCGAACGACGCCCCGGTCAGCTTGCAGCCGCGGTAGGCGACCGACGCCAGCTTGGCGCGGCGCCACTTGGTGTTGTTGAGGTCGCAGCTGTCGAAGCGGGCGTCGACCAGGTCGGCCGCTTCGAGGTCGGCGCCGCCGGCGCGGCAGCGCTGCCACACGGTGCGCGCCAGCTTGCAGGCAAACAGCGTGGCGCCCGTGAAGGTGCAGCGCTCGAAGGTGCAGCCCTGCAGGTCCAGGCGCGACAGGTCGGCGTCGTCGAAGCCGCAGTGTTGGAAGTGGTGGACGCCCTGGGCGAGAAAGGCGGCGAGTTCGGCGCGGTCCAGCGTCAGGCTGGAGACCATGGAGGGGGTGGATGCCATCGGTACATTTCCTCAGGATCGGGGAAACGGATGGCGCACCACCACGCATCCCCCGACTAATATAAACAGTCAAGATCGGCGCCGTGGGTCCGCGGGGCGGGAGCGTGCCGGATACTTCGGCAGCACTTGCCGGACTACCAACCGGCTTGCTCATTTTCGACTCGGCGCTATTTTACCGTTGCCACGCACGTGTGACCAGTCCCGCGCGCAGTGCCCTACAATAAAGCCAACTTAATCCGGGGGAATATGCGTGGAACGTGAAGTCGACATCATCCGCCAGCTGGACGACCAGGAAGAAGTATTGCAGCGCGCCCGGCTGCGCACCATGCAGATGGTCGCGCTGGGCCTGCTGGTGCTCGCCGCCCTGCTGTTCGCACTGGCCCGCTCGCAGCGCCACGCCCATCCCGCCTGGGGCTACCTGGAAGCGTTTTCCGAAGCGGCCATGATCGGCGCCATTGCCGACTGGTTTGCCGTGGTGGCGCTGTTTCGCCACCCGCTGGGCATACCGTTATGGCACACGGCCATCATCCCCAACAGCAAGGACCGCATCGGCAAGAGCTTGGGGAAATTCGTCGAGAATCATTTCATTACCGAGGCCGCCATCAACCAGCGGCTGCGCGAGGCCGACATTGCCGGCAAGGCGGGCCGCTACCTGCAGGATCCGGACAACGCGGCGCGCCTCACGCAATGGACCGGGCCGGCAGTGGAAAAACTGCTGCACTCGCTCGACCACGACCAGATCCGCCGCCTGGTGCGCGAGACGGCCACCCGCGAGCTGGGCCGCATCGACCTGGCCCACCTGGCCGGCGACTGCATCGACGCCCTGATCGCCGCCGACCAGCCGCAGTACCTGGTGGACCTGGTGCTGGACCAGCTGGGCGCGTACCTGGCCAACGAGGACAACCACGAATCGATCGCCAACATGGTGCAAAGCGCCGTCAACACGGAAAGCTCGGTGCTCGAATACGCGCTCGACAAGGCCATGCCGCGCATTATCCGCTCCACCATCCGCAGCGTGGCCGAGCTGCGCGAGTACCGCGACCACCCCGTGCGCGCCAAACTGGGCGACTGGATCGCCAACAGTGCGCTGCGGCTCAAGGCCGATCCCCAATGGCAGGCGGCCATCCGGCGCTTCCAGCACGATGCGCTGGGCAGCGACAAGGTGCAGCACATGCTCGAAGGATTGTGGGAGGCGCTGCGCGCGCGTCTGCTGGCCGACCTGCACAGCGACAGCCCCGGCGTGCCGGCCGGGGCCCGCAAGCTGGTCGAGCACGCCGGGCGCATGCTGACGGACAACCCCGCCATGCGCGACGGTCTCAACCGCCTGCTGGAAGCGGGCAGCGCCCAGCTCGTGCGTAACTATCGCGGCGAAGTGGGCCGGTTCATCGAAACCCAGCTGGCCCGGTGGACGCGCGACGAAATGAGCAAGCGCATCGAACTGGCCATCGGCCGCGACCTGCAGTTCATCCGCATCAACGGCACCGTGGTGGGCGGGCTGGCAGGGCTGCTGATCCATGTCATCGTGCAGGTGGTCTAGCTTGGGCTGGTAGAGAGCGCCAACTTGTTCTAAGATGCGGGGTCTTCCATCCACGCCTACCCCATGAGCCAAGCTGACCCCAAGTTTTACCAGCGCCGGGCCTGCATTGCGGGAGGGGCGGCATGGCTGCTGGCTGCGCCGGGCGCTGCCGTGGCCGACCCCGGCCACCTGCACCAGCTCACGCCGGCCAGCGCCGACACGCTGACCGTGGTGGGGCCGTGGGAGCTGACGGGGCTGGAACCGTCGCGCAGCGGCTTCATGTTTACGCGCATGGAAGTGACGCAAACGCTGCTCGACGTCGATGACGACGGCCAGTTGCGGCCCGGCGCGGCCAGCAGCTGGGACGTATCGGCCGACCGGCGCGTATGGCGGTTCTTCATCCGCCAGGGCAACCGCTTCCACGACGGCTCCGCGCTGACCGCCAATACGGCGCTGGTGTCGCTGCAGCGCGCGCTGGCCACGCCGGGCGTGCTCAAGCTGGCCGGCATTACCGACTTGTACGCGGAGCGCGGCGCCATCGTGGTGCGGCTGCGCCAGCCGTTCGCGCCGCTTCCTTTCCTGTTCACCCACTACGGCACCCAGCTGCTGGCGCCGTCGTCGTTCGGCCCGGACGGGCGCGTGACCGCCATCATCGGCAGCGGCCCGTACCGGATCAAGTCGATCGCGCTGCCGCAGCAGTTCGACGTCGAATTCAACCAGGACTGGCGCGGCGAGGCGCCGCCGGTGCGGCGGGCGCGGTACATCAGCGTCTCGCGTGCGGAAACGCGGGCGCTGATGGCGCAAAGCCGCCAGGCCGACCTGGCCTTTACGCTCGATCCGCCCAGCGTGCGCCGCCTGCAACGACAGACGGGCGTGTCGCTGGCGGCGCAAAACCTGCCGCGCACGACGTTCTTGAAACTCAATGCCGGCCACCCGTTCCTGCGCGAGGAGCGCGTGCGCCAGGCGATGAGCCTGGGCGTGGAACGCGACGGCATCGCCACCGCGCTGCTGCGCGACGCGGACCTCGGCGCCAGCCAGCTGTTTCCGCCCGCGCTGCCGCTGTGGCACCAGCCGTCGCTGGCGCCGTTGCGCACCGATCCGGCGGCCGCGCGCCGCCTGCTCAGAGAGGCAGGCTTTACGCCGGGCGCGGACGGCATCCTGCAGCGGGGCGGACGCCGCTTCGCCATCACCCTGTACACGTTCGTCGACCGCCCGGAGCTGCCGCTGATCGCGTCCGCCATCCAGGAACAGATGCGCCAGATCGGCATTGCGGTGCGGGTGGTCGTCGGCAACAGCAGCGACATCCCCGCCGGCCACCGCAGCGGCACGCTGGACATGGGACTGGTGGCGCGCAATTTCGGCACCACGCCCGATCCCACGGCCACCATGGTGGGCGACTACGCCAACGGCGGCGGCGACTGGGGCGCGATGAACTGGCACGACGCCGCGCTGGACGCGGCGCTGGCCCGCCTGTCCGCCGGCAGCGCCGACAACATGCACGACAATATGCACGACAATATGCACGGCAATCGCAGCGCTGACGGCAACACCGACCGCGCCATCGTTGCCGCGCGCCTGCAGGCGTCGCTGCCCGTGATTCCCATCGTGTGGTACCGGCAGACGATCGCCGTCTCGAGCCGCATCCGCAACGTCACCATCGACGCCTTCGAGCGCAGCTACCGCATTTCCGCGATCGGGTGGAATCCATGACGGCGCTGCTGAACACCGCGCGGCGCTGGTCGCCCATGCTGGGCCGGCGCCTGCTGCAGGCGGCGCTGGTGTCCCTGCTGGTGGGCACGCTGTGCTTTTTCATGACCCGCTGGCTGCCCGGCGACACGGCCTTCCGCATTGCCGCCGGCCGCTATGGCTACGACATGGTCGATGCCGCCGCTGCCGACGCGGTGCGCACGGAGCTGGGCCTGGACCGCCCCGCGTGGGCCGCGCTGGCCGACTGGTGGGGGCGGCTGTTGCAGCTGGACCTGGGCGTGTCGCTGGTGACGGCGCAGCCGGTGCTGCGGGAAATCGGCGTGCAGCTGGGGCAGACCTTGCGCCTGTCCTTCTGGGCGGTGCTGCTGTCGGTGCTGCTGGGGCCTGTTCCCGGCGTGCTGGCCGGCCTGCGGCCCGGCGGCTGGTTCGACCGCGCCACGCTGGCCGCGTCCATCCTGCTGCGCGCCATGCCGCCGTTCGTCCTGGGGCTGGTCCTGGTGCTGGTGTTTTCGGTGGAGCTCAACGCCCTGCCGGCCGCCGGCCACCAGGACCAGGGCAGCGTGGCGCTGCCCGCGCTCACGCTGGCGCTGGGACTGGCCGCCGTGTCCTCGCGCGTGGCGCACGACGCCATGGTGGCCGTGCGCGGCAGCGCCTATTACGCTTTCGCGCTGACCAAGGGCCTGTCGCCGCTGCAGGCGCTGGCGCGCCACGGCGTGCGCAACGTGGCCGCGCCGGTGGTGGCCTATGTGGCGGTGCAGCTGGTGTACCTGGTGGAAGGCGTGGTGCTGGTGGAAACCATCTTTGCCTGGCCCGGCATCGGCCACGCGCTGGTGCACGCGATCTTCGGACGCGACGTGCCCATGATCCAGGGCACGGCGCTGGTGCTGGGATGGCTGTTCGTGCTGTTTAACGCCCTGGTGGACGTCGCGTGTGCGGCCATCGACCCGCGCCGCCGTCCCCAATGAACCACTTGCCCCCCGATTTTCCTGCCGCCGCCGAGGTGCACCAGGTGCAACCCGTGCAGCCCATGCAGCACGTCCAGGATGCGCTGCTGGCAGCGCCGCCCCGCCGCCGCTGGCCCGCAGCGCGCATCGCCGGCGCTGCGCTGCTGGTCGCCGTTGCCATGTTTGCGCTGCTCGGTCCCGTATTGATCGGCATCGACCCGGCGCGCCAGACCCTGTCGCGCTTCCTGGAGGCGCCCAGCTGGGCGCAGCCGCTGGGGCTCGACCACCTGGGCCGCAGCATGCTGGCGCGCCTGGCCGACGCGTCGCGCCTGTCGCTGTCGATGGCGCTGCTGAGCGTCGTGAGCGCCGCCGTCCCCGGCACCGCGCTCGGTTTGCTGGCCGCGTGGCGCGGCGGCTGGCTTGAACGCGCGCTGACCGCGTGCGCCGACGCCATCCTCGCCCTGCCCGGGCTGTTGCTGGTGCTGCTGCTGGCCGCCTTTGCGCCCGGCCGGTTCTGGCCGTTGTACGTCGGCATTTCGCTGGCGCTGTGGGTGGAGTATTTTCGGGTGGTGCGCGCGGCGGCCGCCATCCTGCTGGCGGGACCGCAGGTGGAGGCGTCGCGCCTGCTGGGTTTCGGGCCGCTGTACATCGTGCGCCGGCACCTGCTGCCCGAACTGCTGCCACGGCTGCTGACGCTGATGCGCTTCGGCTACGCAGGCGCGGTGCTGGCCATGGCGGCGCTGGGTTTCATCGGCGTGGGCCTGCAACCGCCCACGCCGGAGCTGGGCGTGATGATGATCGAACTGCTGCCGTATTACAGCGAAGCGCCATGGCTGATCGGCGCGCCCATCCTGGTGCTGTTTGCCACCCTGCTGGGCATGATCCTGCTCGGCGGCGGCGCGCGCGCCCATGACGCGGGCGGCGCGCGATGACGGCGGCTGCCGCTCCCGGCGCCCACCTGGCGGTGCGCGGCTTGTCGGTCGGCGCCGCCGGCCAGCAGCTGGTGCGCGCCATCGACCTCCACATCCCCGCCGGCGGCACGCTCACGCTGCTGGGCGAGAGCGGCTCCGGCAAGTCGCTGCTGGCCCAGGCCATCATGGGCAACCTGCCCGCTGCGTTGACGTGCGCGGGCGCGGTGGAAGTGGGCGAGCACCGGTCCGACGCCGCCGACGTGTGCGCGCGGCGCGCGCTGTGGGGCCGGCAACTGGCGCTGCTGCCGCAGGAACCCTGGCTGGCGCTCGATCCGACCATGCGCGCGGCGCGCCAGATCGCCGAAGTCCATGAGCTGGTGCGCGGCATGGCGCCGGAAGCGGCGGCGCCCACCGCCAGCGCCGAACTGGCGCGGCTGGGCATGGACGGCGCGGGCGACAAGTACCCGTTCGAGCTGTCGGGCGGCATGGCGCAGCGCGTGGCGTTCCTGGCCACCCACGCGGCCGGCGCGCCGGTGATGATCATCGACGAACCGACCAAGGGCCTGGACGCCGACCGCCGCGCCGACGTGCTGGCGGTGCTGCGCGCAGCCATCGCCGACGGCCTCACGCTGCTCACCATCACCCACGACGTGTGGCTGGCGCGCCAGCTGCGCGGCCAGGTGGCCGTGATGCTCGACGGCGAGATCGTCGAGCAGGGCGAGGCCGCCACCGTGCTGGGCGCGCCCCGCCACGACTACACGCGGCGCCTGCTGGCGGCCGAACCGTCCGCCTGGCCGCACGCCGTGCCGGCCATGCAGGGCGGCAGCGCAGTGCTGGTGCGCCTCGACGCGGTGGCCAAGCGTTTCGGCGACCGCCAGCTGTTTGCGGACGTCGCCGCCGAGATCCGGCGCGGCGAATTGATTGCCGTCACGGGGCCCAGCGGCGCGGGCAAGACGACGTTCGGCAATATCGTGCTGGGATTGCTGCGGCCGGACCGCGGCGCCGTGGTGCGGGCCGATGGCCTGGCGCGCACCGCGTTCCAGAAGATTTACCAGGACCCCGCGGCGGCATTCGCGCCGACCGTCACGCTGCGCCGCTCGCTGCAGGACGTGGTGGCGCTGCACGGACTGGCGTGGGACGCGCTGGAAGACCTGCTTGCGCGCCTGCGGCTGCGGCCCATGCTGCTCGACCGGCTGCCGTCGCAGGTGTCGGGCGGCGAATTACAGCGGGTGGCGCTGGCCCGCGTGCTGCTGCTGCGTCCCGCCCTGATCTTCGCGGACGAACCGACGTCGCGGCTCGACCCGGTGACCCAGCAGGAAACCCTGGCGCTGCTGGCGGCGCATGCCCGCGAGTCCGGCTGCGCGGTGCTCTTGGTGACGCACGACGCCGACATTTCGGCCCGCATGGCGGACCGGGTCATCCGGCTGTAGCGATACGGCGGCCGCGCCGGCCGCGGGGATCGGCCCTGGGTGCCCTGCCCCACAGACGGCGGGCCGGCTAGCGCCTACAATACCGCCAGGAGGCACCATGAAAACCTACGCCAAACATCCGTACGACCTGGCCGACATCCGCCGCCTGCTGGAACCCGGCCCCGTGGTGCTGGTCAGCTCCGCGCACAACGGCCGCACCAACATCATGACCATGGGCTGGCACATGATGATCGGTTTTACGCCGGCGCTGGTCGGCTGCTACATCGATCCCTCCAATCACAGCTACGACATGGTCGTACAATCGAAAGAATGCGTGATCAATATTCCTACCGCCGACCTGCTCGAGCAGGTCATCGGCATCGGCAACTGCAGCGGCGCCGGCGTCGATAAATTCGCGCAGTTCGGCCTGACCGCCCGGGCGGGCGAGGAAGTGGCCGCGCCGCTGATTGCCGAGTGTTACGCCAGCTTCGAATGCCGGCTGGCCGATGCCGATCCCAATCCGAACCAGCCGCTGTTCGTGTGGGAAGTGGTGCGCGCGCACGTGGCCGCCGCGCCCAGGCTGCCCAAAACCCTGCACTACCGGGGCGACGGCCAGTTCATGGTCTCGGGGCGCGAGATCGACAGCCTGCAGCGCTACCCCGACCAGACCCGGTGACGATCATCGATAGCGCCACGCGCGGCATACTCCGCACAGTCGTCACCGTCGTCACAGTCTTCACACTCGGGGAGCAGGCATGAATTCCACCCACTGGTTCATCCTGATCGGATTGCTGATGCTGGCGCGCGGCCTGGCCACCACCAGCATTTCGCGTTCGCCGTTCACGTCGGCCATCGTCTATCTCGGCGTGGGCATCGTGCTGGGCCCCTCGGTGCTCAACCTGTTCCACTTCGATCCGTCCCAGGAGTCGGGCCTGCTCGAACTGCTGACCGAGATCGCCATCCTGGTGTCGCTGTTTTCTGCGGGCCTCAAGATGCCCGTGCCGTTCCGCCGCCCGCACTGGGACGCGCCCCTGCGCCTGGCGTGGATCTCGATGATCTTCACGGTGATGATGGTGTCGGCGTTTGCCTTCTTCGTGCTCGGCCTGCCGGTGGGGGCGGCGATCCTGCTGGGCGGCATCCTGGCGCCCACCGACCCGGTGCTGGCCACCGACGTCCAGATCCGCCACGCGGGCGACAACGACCGCCTGCGCTTTACCCTGACCTGCGAAGCGGGCATGAACGACGGCAGCGCCGCGCCGTTCGTGTTCCTCGGCCTGGGCATCCTGGGCCTCGACGAGACGGCGGGCCAGCCCTGGCGCTGGCTGCTGGTGGACGTCTTCTGGGCCGCCTCGGCCGCCATCGTCATCGGCGTCGTGGCCGGCGCCCTCACTGCGCGCCTGTCGTGGAGCCTGCGCGTGGTCAAGCCGCGCCACGACATCCTCGACGACCTGGTGGGACTGGGACTGATCGCGGTGGTGTACGGCGTGGCCACGCTGGTCCACGCGTGGGGCTTCCTGGCCGTGTTCTTTGCCGCCGTGGCGCTGCGCCAGACCGAGTTGATGATGGCCGGCGCACCGGCCGACGAACAGGGCATGCTCGAATCGGACACCAGCAAATCGAAAGTGGCGCGCGCCAGCGAAGACCACGAAGCGCCGATGACGGTCAGCAGCGAGTCGCTGGTGTTCAAGGAGCACCTGGAGCGCCTGTCCGAGCTGACGCTGGTGCTGATCCTGGGCGGCATGATCTCGCTGCAGTCCATGACGTGGAGCGCGCTGTGGATGGCGCTGTTCCTGTTCTTCATCGCCCGGCCGGTGGCCGTGTTCCTCGGGCTGGCCGGCAGCCGCACCAGCATCCGCCTGCGCGCGATGACCGCGTGGTTCGGCATCCGCGGCATCGGCTCCATCTATTACCTGGTGTTTGCCATCGAGGAGGGGCTGGCGCCGGACCTGGCCACGCAGCTGACCAACATCACGCTGTTCGTGATCATGCTGTCGATCGTCGTGCATGGCCTCAGCGTCAAGCCCCTGATGGCGGCCGTCTGGCGCAAATAAGGGCGTCGAGCGGGTGCAGCAGCGAGATCTGTGACGTAGCTAACAGAGCTGCGTCACACTTGCGGCTATGCTAGCTATTCCTTTTGAACAACACGGAGTACATCATGACCAAGCGTATCGGTAACAAGCACATCGCCCAGCAACGCGGCAAGGACGAGCGACGCCTGATCAAAGCCAGCAACATCGCGGCCGAAGCAGTCAAGCGGGACGCCGCCCGCCTGAAATACCGCAACTCCGTGAAGAACCAGCCACCGGTCTGATTCTGTCCTCTTACACCGCGCGGCGCAGATAAGGCGCCGTGCGGCTGTTCTTGTCGTGTGCCAGCTGCTGCGGCGTGCCGGCAAACACGATCTTCCCACCCTCCTCGCCCGCCCCCGGCCCCACGTCGATCACCCAGTCGCACGCTGCCAGCACCTGCATATTGTGCTCGACCACCACCACCGTATTGCCCGCATCGACCAGGCCATGCAGCTGCGCCAGCAGCAGGTCGATATCGGACGGATGCAGTCCCGTCGTCGGTTCGTCCAGCACGTACAGGGTGTCGCCCCGGCTGGCGCGCTGCAATTCGGTCGCCAGCTTGATGCGCTGCGCCTCGCCGCCCGACAGTTCCGTGGCCGGCTGCCCCAGGCGCAGGTAGCCCAGGCCCACGGCGCGCAGCACTTCCAGCGCGTGGCTCAAAGGCGCGACGTCGCTGAAGAACGCCGCCGCCGCATCCACCGTCAGCTTCAACACGTCGGCAATGTTATGGTCGCGGTATTGCACTGCCAGGGTCTCCGGGTTGTAGCGGGCGCCCTCGCATTCGGGACACGGCGCATACACGCTGGGCAGGAACAGCAGCTCCACCATCACGAAGCCCTCGCCCGCGCAGTTGGGGCAGCGGCCCTTGGCCACGTTGAACGAAAAGCGGCCGGCGTCGAACTTGCGGGCCTTGGCGGCGCGGGTGGCGGCAAACAGCTTGCGCACGTGGTCGAACAATCCCGTGTACGTGGCCAGGTTGGAGCGCGGCGTGCGGCCGATCGGTTTCTGGTCCACCTGCACCATGCGGCGCACATCCTGCATGCCTTCCGTGATGCGGCCTTTGAGCACGCCCGTGTCCCCGGCGTCGAGCATGGGATCACTGCTGTCGCTGTCCGGTGCCTCGGGCTGCTGCCCCAGCTGCGCCTGCACCAGCTGCACCAGCGCCTGGCTCACCAGGCTCGATTTGCCGGAACCGGACACGCCGCTCACGCTGGTCATCACGCCCAGCGGAAAATCGGCGTCCACCCGCGCGAGGTTGTTGCGCTCGACGCCGCGCAGGCGCAGCCACCCGCTGGCCGCGCGCGGGGTGCGTGGCGTGCGTGCCACCTGGTCGAACAGGTAGCCCGCCGTGCGCGATCCGGCCACGTCGCGCAGCCCTTCCGGCACGCCGCTGTACAGCACCTTGCCGCCCTGCTCCCCCGCCTTGGGACCCACGTCGACGATCCAGTCGGCGTGGCGGATGACGTCGAGCGCATGCTCGACCACGAACAGCGAGTTGCCACTGTCCTTCAACCGGTCCAGCGCGCGCAGCAGCGCTTCCGTATCGGCCGGATGCAGGCCCGCCGACGGCTCGTCGAGCACGTACACGACGCCGAACAGCGACGAGCGCACGGCGGTCGCCAGGCGCAGGCGCTGCAGCTCGCCCGGCGACAGCGTGGGCGTGGCCCGCTCCAGGCTCAGGTAACCGAGGCCCAGGTCCAGCAGCACGGCCAGCCGCGCCACCAGGTCCTGCGCGATGCGCTGGGTGACGATGGCTTTTTCCGGATGCTTCTTGGCGTCCTTCGCCTTGACCGCGCTGCCGTCGGCGTACGGCTGCAGCAGCTGCGCCAGGTACTTGATAGGCAGGCGGCCGATCTCGGTGATGTCGTGGCCATTGAACGTGACCGACAGCGATTCGGTGCGCAGCCGCTTGCCGTGGCAGGTGGGACAATCCATCCCGACCAGGAACTGCGCCACGCGCTTTTTCATGATGGCGCTCTCGGTACCGGCAAATGTCTGCATCACGTATTTGCGCGCGCCGGTAAACGTGCCCTGGTAGCTGGGCGTTTCCTTGCGCTTGAGCGCACGCTTGGTCTCCGCCGGGCTCAAGCCGGCGTACACGGGCACTGTGGGCTGCTCGTCGGTGAACAGGATCCAGTCGCGGGTTTTCTTCGGCAGGTCGCGCCACGGCGTATCGACGTCGTAGCCCATCGTCACCAGGATGTCGCGCAGGTTCTGTCCGTGCCACGCGGTGGGCCACGCGGCCACGGCGCGCTCGCGGATGGTGAGCGTGTCGTCGGGCACCATCGACCGTTCGGTGGCTTCGTACACGCGTCCCAGCCCGTGGCAGCGCGGGCAGGCGCCCTGCGGCGTATTGGGCGAGAACGATTCCGCGTACAGCAGCTCCTGCCCGGCCGGATAGTCGCCGGCGCGCGAGTACAGCATGCGCATCGAATTGGACAGCGTGGTCACGCTGCCCACCGAGGACCGCGTGGTGGGCGCGCCGCGCTGCTGCTGCAATGCGACCGCGGGCGGCAGGCCGTCGATGGCGTCCACTTCCGGCACGGCCATCTGGTGGAACAGCCGGCGCGCGTACGGCGACACCGATTCCAGGTAGCGCCGCTGCGCTTCCGCGTACAGCGTGCCGAAGGCCAGCGACGATTTGCCGGAACCGGAGACGCCGGTAAACACTACCAGGGCATTGCGCGGAATGTCGACGTCGACGTTTTTCAGATTGTGCTCGCGGGCGCCGCGCACGCGGACGTAGCCGCTGTCGGCGCCGGCGGCGCGGGTGTTTGATTTGGACATGGACGTGTAATGAGTGATCGGTGACGCTCATTATGCGGCGGCAGCGCAAAACGTGTCCGTCCTGCATCGCCCTTGTGCGTGCGCGAACGAACATACGTTCCACGCGCTACGCCACATCATCGAACCTCTCACCCTCCCACCCATCCACACCGATCAGGAAGATTCACCATGGCAAAAACAGTCGCGGAAGTCGTCGTCGAGACCTTGCAACAGGCAGGCGCCAAACATTGCTGGGGCGTGCCCGGCGATTCGCTCAACTACGTCACCGACGCCATCCGGCGCAGCGAGATCGCATGGGTGCACGTGCGCCACGAAGAAGTGGGCGGCTTTGCTGCCGGCGCCGAGGCCACGCTGGCCAACCGCCTGACGCTGTGCGCCGGCTCGTGCGGGCCGGGCAGCCTGCACTTCGTGAATGGCCTGTTCGAAGCGCACCGCAACCGCTCGCCCGTGGTGCTGATCGCCAGCCAGATCAAGCGCGACGAACAGGGTTTCGACTTTCCGCAGGAAGTGGACTACAAGCCGATCTACGCCCAGTGCAGCGTGTTTTGCGAGGAGGTGCGCACGCCCGCGCAGGCGCGCCGCGTGACGGCCATGGCGGCGCAGGCGGCGCTGAGCAAGGGCGGCGTGGCCGTCATCATCCTGCCGGTGGACGTGTCGCAGGAACCGGCCGGCGACGAACCGGAATTTGCCGTGCACCTGGCGCGGCCCATCGTGCGTCCTTCCGAGACGGACCTGAACCGCATCGCCGAAATTCTCAACGCGGGCAAGAAGGTCGCCATCTACGGCGGCTCCGGTTGCGAGGATGCGCACGGCGCGCTGATGGCGCTGGCCGACCGCCTCAAGGCGCCCATTGCCCACACGTCGCGCGCCAAGGATTTCATCGAACCCAATAACCCGTACAACGTGGGCATGACCGGCATCTTCGGCGTGGAGTCGGGCTACCACACGGTGCTCGAATGCGATACGCTGCTGCTGCTCGGCTGCGACTTCGCGTGGCGCCAGTTCTATCCGAGCCATGCGCGCATCATCCAGATCGACATCGATCCCACCCACCTGGGCCGCCGCCACCCGATCGAACTGGGCGTGGTGGGCGACATCGCCGACACGCTGCGCGCGCTGGCGCCGCGCGTGCAGGTCCGCGGCGACCGCCAGTTCCTCGACCACTGCGTGGAACGCCACCACCAGGCCATGGCCACGCTGAACGAACGCGCCACCGCGGGCGACGGCGACACCATCCGCCCGCAGTACCTGACGGCGCTGATCGACAAGCACGCCAGCGACGACGCCGTGTTTACCGCCGACGGCGGCTCGCCCATGGTGTGGGCGCTGCGCCACACGCGCGCGCTGGGCACGCGGCGCACCATCATCAGCCTCTCGCACGGCACCATGGCCAACGCCATGCCGCAGGCGCTGGGCGCCAAAAAGGCCTTCCCCGACCGGCAGGTGATCGCGCTGTCGGGCGACGGCGGACTGACCATGCTGATGGGAGACCTGATCACGGCGGTGCAGGAAAACATCGCCATCAAGGTGGCCGTGTTCAATAACGGCTCGCTCGGTTTCGTGGAGCTGGAACAAAAAGTGGAAGGCCTGCTGGACGCCTACACGGAACTGAAAAACCCGGATTTCGCGCAGGTGGCGCAGGCCATGGGACTGCACGGCGTGCGCGTGGAATCGGCCGCTGCGCTGGAGACGGCGGTGATCGAATGGCTGGCGCATCCCGGCCCGGCGCTGCTCGACGTCACGACCGACAGGTTCGAGCTGGTGATGCCGCCGGCGGTGGAACTGTCGCAGGTCCTGGGCACCGCGCTGTATTCGGCCAAGGCCGTGCTGAGCGGACGTGGCGGCGACGTGGTGGACCTGATCCGCGATAACTTCGTCAAATAGCACGGCCGTCCCGGAATACGCTTCACTTTTCGGGACGCCGTGCTATGCTGAATTTTTCACCGATCGATTATCCAGGCAGGAGGATGTATGCCAGCTTCCCATGACACCTACGTGCGCCGCCAGGGTCTCAAAAAGACCTACGACATCGAATACACGGCCTTGCGCTACAAAATTTCACTGGCCGGCAAGGTCCTCAAGGACTATCGCCTGCC
>JBEVMD010000451.1:0-6448 GCA_040508835.1 Duganella sp.
TTTACACGCAGGAGACCGGCCCAGGCTGCTATCTGGGCCGGTCGCCTGGACACCACGTCCCGGATTACAACGTCGGCCGGCGACGCGTTACCCGGGTTTCGCCGCGCGCCACGGGCGGCGCGCCATCGGTGCCGATGCTGACCACGGTGGTGGCCGCCACAGCGCCGCTGGCATCCTGCAATTGCACGCCGCCCAGGTAGCGTTTACCGGCCGCCAGACCCGACCAGCTGAGGCCTACCGTGGCCGTGCTGCCGCCGATCACCTTGCCCGGCAACGCGGCCTTGAGACCACCGGTGTCACCCTTGCCCACGATGGCGGACGACAGCGTCAATGCCGCCGGCGCGCCGCCCGCGAGGTCGTAGCCGATCACGCACAGCTGGTACGTGCCCGCCGGCGGGCTGGCCAGCGAGATCGCTTCGTTGGCGCCCGTGTGCATGCTGTAGTTGACCAGCGCGCCGCCATTGAGCAGCAGCAGGTCCACGTCCTGGCGGCCGTCCGCGCCGCCGGCCACGTCGCGGTCGAACAGTTCGAAGCGCGCCGCCACCGTGGCGGCGGGAATGGCAAACGGCACCAGCCGCGTGCCGGGCGCGCCGGCCTTGCAGGCATTGACGGCCTGCGCCACCGTGTCGGCCGCGCCCGGTGCAGCCTGGGCCACGGTGAGCGGGCTGCGCACGACCTCCTTCATGCCGGCCACCACGGCCGTGATCTTGCCCGTGTAGCCCGTCGCCACGCTCACCATGCGCATGCCGCTGGCGCGGTCGGCCGTGACCAGCTCCGGCGCGATCAGCGGCTTGCCCGAGCGCGCCTGCAGCGGACTACGCACCGTGTGGACGCCGTCGGTCCACACCAGGTGGCCGAACTGCCACACATCGTCGGCAGCGCCCGCGCGCGTCAGGCTCAGCGTGAAGCTCCGGGTTTCGCCCGGCGCCAGCGTCAGCGTGGCCGGCGTCACCGTGACCGCATAACCGGACAGGCTGGCCGTGGCGCGGTAGCTGGCGCTGCTGGCGCCCACGTTGGTCACGCTGCGCTGGACCAGCTGGGTGCCCATCACGTTGCTGACCGTGATCGACGCCAGGTTCAGGTCATAGCTGGGCCGGGTGCCGTCGCCGCATTCGTAGCTGATGCCCAGGCCGCACATGTATTTGCGGTAGTCGGCCTGCACGGCGTCGTACACCAGGCCGGGATCGGCTGCGGCGGTAGGCGCGACATGGCCCGCGCCCTGGCCCCACGGCAGCACGCCGGCGGCGGCGCCCTTCTGGTTGTCGGCCAGCGTGTCGGTGGCCGTGGTCATCAGCGCCGACTTGATGGCGGCCGGCGTCCAGTCCGGGTGGCGCTGGCGCAGCAGCGCGGCCAGGCCCGCCACGTGCGGCGACGCCATCGACGTGCCCTGGTAGAACGCGAACGGCGTCGATGGCGTCAAGGCGCCGGCCGCCAATGCATCGCGCTGCTCGAGGGTGAGGGCCGGCGTGACGCCGGCCAGGATATCCACGCCAGGCGCGGCCAGGTCGGGCTTGAGCAGATTAGGGTCGGTGGCATTGGGACCGCGCGACGAAAACTCCGCCACCACGGGCGCCTTGACCAGACCGCGCACCACCTCGAAGCGCGAGATGGTGGCGGCCGCGCCCTGGCTCCTGGCGTACTGCTGGATGCGCTGGCCGTCGGCCACACTCACGTGCACGGTGGGCACCGAATGCGCGTCGGCCACCAGGCCGGCGCCGTCGTCGACCAGCACCATGCCCACCCCGCCCGCCTGCAGCACGGCCAGGCTTTTTTCCAGGCGGTCGATGTCGCCGCGGGTGCAGGTGACGATCTTGCCGCGTACCTTGACCGGGTCGAGCACGGCCTTGCCGCCGTTGCCGGCCGCGCTCGTGCACAGCGCCAGCGCGCGGGCGTCGGCGCCGGCCAGGCCGGCGTCCTCGGCGCGAATCATGGGGCTGCGCGGCAGCGGCGCCAGGTTCAGCGACGCGCCCTGGTACGTGACGCCGCTGGCCAGCGCTAGCTTGGCCGACATGGTGCGGTCGTGGGTGCTGGCCGCCACCGTGGCCAGCCACGGGCTCACGTGCGCCACCGACGGATCGGGACCGGCATTGCCCGCGGCGGCCGCCACGAACACGCCCGCGTTGGAGGCGTGCAGGAAGGCCTGCTCCACCGGGTCGTCCACGCGGTCGCCGCCGCTGATCGAATAGTTGATCACGTTGACGCCGTCCACCACGGCCTTTTCCACGGCCGCCACGCTGTCGCCCGTGAAGCAGCTGGCGGTGGCGCCGGTGGCGTCGGTCTCGTCCTGGTACGACCAGCACACCTTGTACATGGCAATGCGGGCGCGCGGCGCCATGCCGGATGTGGCGCCCATCGGCACGCCGCTGACGGTGGCGGCCACGCCGTTGTTGCCGGCCGCCGTGGTCGACGTGTGGGTGCCGTGGCCGCCGTGGCCGAACGGCGCGCCGACCGAATCGCGGGCCGAGCGGAAGTCGCTCCAGTGCGGAGCCAGGCCCTGCTCGCGGTAGTCGGCGTCGAAGAACTGGGCGCCGATCAGCTTGTTGTTGCACTGGCTGACCTCGAACGCTTCGCCTGCCGTGCATTCGCCTTTCCAGCTGGCGGGTGGCGCATCATACGCCAGCGTGCCGGCCGCATCGAACGTGGGCTTGCCGGCGCTGTCCACGCGGTCGGCGTACGACGGGTTTTCGGGCCACACGCCGCCGTCGAGGATGCCGACGACGATGTCCTCGCCCGCATGCTCCTTGCCACCGAGCTGGCTCCACAGGCCGCCCGGCTGGTCGAGGCCGAGGAAGGTGGGTGTATAGCTGGTGACCATGCGTCGGCGCGCGTCCGCGTGGATCGCCGCCACGTCGCTGCTGGCGGCCAGCTGGCGCACTTCGGCGTCGGTGAGCATGGCGGCAAAGCCGTTGAACACGACCTTGTAGTCGTACATCACGGGCGCGGTGGCAACGGTGGCGCGCACCTTGGCGCGCTTGCTGTCCAGGTAGGCGCTGTAGATGGTGACCTCGGGCGCATTGAGGTCGAGGTGGGCGCCGCCGGCAGGGCGCGTGGCGCGCATGCCGTCGGTGCCGCCCGCGTAGCCGGCCACCGGCTTGTCGGCCAGTTGCACCAGGTAGCTGCGGCGTACTTCATCGGCCGCATGGGCAGTGTGGGTGACTTGGGCAATGGCGGCGCACAGCAGCATCACCGCCAGGGAAACAGGTTGACGTTTCATGGTTATCCTCGTGGGTGACGGCATCAGGCGGAACGGCGGCGGCTCAGGGCGCCGACCAGGGCCAGGCCCAACCCGAGCATGGCGTAGGTGGCTGGTTCCGGTACGGCCGTGACGGCCACATTCAGGTTGTCGATGCCGAACTGGGCCTGGTTGGAGTTGAAGGCGTTGCACTCGCCGTCATGGTTGCAGCTGTAGCTGGCAATCGTGAGCGACGTGAAGGCGGACGCAGAAAACGCGCTGCTGGTCACGTATTGCTGGAAGCCGCGGCCCGGCATGATCAGCTCGTAGTATTCGTCGAGCTTGCTGCCATCGGCGCGGATGCCCGTCAGCCACAGCACGCCGGAGACATACGGATCGCCGTTGCGGTCGTGACCGATGGCGGCGGCGTCAAAGCCCGTCAGGCGGAACGCCTTGCCGGCATCGGCCTGCATGGTGACCAGGCCGTCGTTGAGACCGGCCAGATAATGGGTGCTGTTGTTCTTCGGGCAGCTCATGTTCTCGCAGATGAACGGGTCGCCGCCATCGATGACGGCGCCCACCAGGCCGCCGACGCCGTCGGGCCCTCCGACATAGCTGGAGGTAAAACTGTAACCGCCGTGCGCCAGCGTATCGCCATCGAACAGGAAAGCGGGATCGGCGCTGTCGAAGTCGAGCGTGGCGGCCTGCGCCGGCATGATGGCCACGCCGGCGCCCAGCGCCAGCACCGCCATGCCTGCGCGCAGGCGCGTTGCCGGGACCAGGCGCCGGCGCGCGGCCAGGCCCACCAGCAGCAGGCCAGCGCCCAGCATCAGCCATTCGGCCGGCTCCGGTACGGCCGCCATCTGGCCCAGGGTCAGTTGCAGCGGCGTGGCGTCGCGGCCGTTGCCGGAAATATAGATGCCGCTACCGAGTTCGCCTTCAACGCGCACCGGCAGGGCGTTGGTGGTCAGATTGGTAAAGCCCACCAGGAAGTAGGCG
Organism: Duganella sp.; assembly: GCA_040508835.1. Taxonomy (GTDB): domain Bacteria; phylum Pseudomonadota; class Gammaproteobacteria; order Burkholderiales; family Burkholderiaceae_D; genus Rugamonas. The sequence continues at coordinate 4,172 of JBEVMD010000451.1, forward strand.
CCGGACGCGGCGTTGATATCGGCCAGCGCGCGGCCGTTGAGCGTGATGCTGAGCGGCTGGTCGTAAAACGTGCCCTGGCCATACTGGCGTCCCGTGCCCAGGTCGTCATACACGCCGACGCCGGGGTTGAAATCCTTGTACAGCTTGGAAAACGGCGTACTGACATCGAACAGGCCCAGGATTGCCGGTCCGCCGTCGCCAAAACTACCGGGCGTCATGCTGATGGTGGCCGAGGTGTAGGTGCCGGCGGGAATGAAGAAGGCGGCCCAGCTGTTAAACCGGTGGCCGTGTTCGCTGCCCGTAAACGTGTTGTTCAGTGGTGCTGCCTCGTCGCTGATGCCGGTGCTGGCTACCCATCCGTTGAGTTCAGAATACCGCGTCACCTCCGCCTGTGCGCTGCCCGCGCCCGTCAATGCCCCTGCCAGTACTGCCATGGCCGCCATGCGGCGCCACGTGATTTTGCTGTTGCACATCTGAACCCCCGTCTTATCGTTATGAAAAGGACTTCCGATAATACGTATAGACGAGTGCCAGGAATGTAACATTTGTAACGTGCAGTTTACTAATTAAAAGTAACCGATAGTAACTGTGCTTATGCCATATGCGCCCGATTCACGCTGGTGCGTGGCTTGCACCAAAATATGGTCGCGTAAACGCCACGGTTCCCTCTCCAATGGGAGAGGGCGTCAGCCGAACAGGTCGCCCTGTACCGGCAGCGGCCGGTGGGTGGCAGCGCCCGGCACTTCCAGCGTGCTGGCGCGCACGCCGAGCAGGCGCAGCTTGCGTTGCAGCGGCACGCGTTTCAGGCACTCGCGCGCCGCCTGCAGGATGGCGGCCGCGTCGGCCACCGGATCGGGCACGGTGACGTTGCGGCTGACGATCTGGAAATCGTCGTAGCGCAGCTTGATGCTGATGGTGCGGCTCACGTAGCCCTTGCGCTTGAGGTCTTCCGCCAGCCGGTCGCACAGCGTGACCAGGATGCCGGACAGCGTGTCGCGGTCCTGACGCGCATGCAGATCGCGCTCGAACGTGGTTTCGCGGCTCATCGACTTGGCGCGCTCGCGGTTGGCCACCGCGCGCTGGTCCATGCCGTGCGCGGCCTGTCCCAGCCAGGCGGCGTAATGCGCACCGAAGTAATCCTGCAGCATCCCTGCATCGGCCTGCGCCAGCTGGCCGATGGTCTCGATGCCCAGCGCCGCCAGCTTGGCCGTGGCCTTGGGACCGATGCCGTTGACCTTGCGCACGTTGAGCGGCCAGATGCGTTCCGGTATGTCGTCATAGCCGAGGATGGTGATGCCGTTGGGCTTGTTCAAGTCCGAGCAGATTTTCGACAGCAGCTTGTTGGGCGTGATGCCGATCGAGCAGGTCAGCCCGGTGGCATCGAACACGGCCTGCTTGATGCGCGCGGCCAGCTCTTCCGTCTCGCCGTCGACGTCGGTGAGGTCGATGAAAATCTCGTCGATGCCGCGATCCTCGATCTGCGGCGCGATCTCCGCCACGGCCTGCTTGAACAGGCGCGAATAATGGCGGTAGTCCTCGAAATTGGCAGGCAGCAGGATGGCGTCCGGCGCCAGCTTGGCCGCCTTCATCATGCCCATCGCCGACCCCACGCCCAGCGCCCGCGCTTCATACGTGGCGGTGGTGATCACGCCCCGTCCCACGTACGTGCGCAACCGGGCGAACGTGTGGCTGCGGTCCGCCTGCAGCACGGGCACGGCGTTGCGTCCGCCGATCACGACCGCCTGGCCGCGCAGCTCGGGATAGCGCAACAATTCCACGGACGCGAAAAAGGCGTCCATGTCCAGGTGAGCTATACGACGCTGATCTTCCGCCATGCCGCGACAAATATTACTGTGAATACATACAGTATCCACTGAAACACGGATCGCTGCAAGGGGGCGCGCTTATCCCGTACCGGCGGTGGTCACGGTGGCGTATCGCAACGCGCGGAACGCCCTGCCGCCACCAGCACCGCCCCCGCCACCAGGCTGGCGGCCAGCAGGTACATGCCGCTGGCCGTGCTGGCAGTGGCGTCCTTGATCGCGCCCACCAGGTAGGGGCTGACAAAGCCGGCCAGGTTGCCGATGGAGTTGATCATGGCAATCCCGGCCGCCGCTGCCGCGCCGCCCAGCATGGATGTGGGCAAGCTCCAGAAGATCGGGAACGTGGTCAAAATACCGGCCGTGGCCCCCCGCAGCGCGGCCAGCGCCATAACCCTGTTTTCGCTGTAGGCCGTGGCGACCCCCCAGCCCACCGCGCCCGCCACGCCCGCCCACC
>JBEVMD010000174.1:0-4879 GCA_040508835.1 Duganella sp.
GAGCGCGAATTGCGCGCCTGACCGGTCCTCGCTTCTCGGGGCGCCTGGAACCACATGGTATTCTGTCGCCCTTTCGTTTTACATGCTGGTTACGACACATGACAATCACCCTCTACGGCATCCCCAACTGCGATACCGTCAAAAAGGCGCGCACCTGGCTGACCGGCCAGCAGCACGACTTCACGTTCCACGACTTCAAAAAGCAGGGTCTTACCCGCGACATCGTTGCGGGCTGGCTGCAGCAGCTGTCGCGCGATGTGCTGGTCAATAAAAAGGGCACCACGTGGCGCGCGCTGTCCGACGAACGCAAGGCGTCCATCGTCGACGACGAGGCGGCCATCGCGCTGATGCTGGAAAACCCGTCCGTGATCAAGCGCCCCGTGCTCGACAAGGACGGCAGCTACGCGGTCGGTTTCAGCGACGCGCAATACCAACACATCTTCAATACCTGACATGACACCATCGAAAACCCTGGCGCTGACCGAAAAGCTGATCTCCCTGTCCTCCGTCACGCCGGACGACAAAGGCTGCCAGCAGCACCTGATCGACCTGTTGACGCCCCTGGGCTTCGTGTGCGAAACCATCGTTTCGAACGACGTGACCAACCTGTGGGCCCGGCGCGGCACCACGTCGCCGGTGCTGGTATTTGCCGGCCACACCGACGTGGTGCCTACCGGTCCGGTGGACAAATGGCAGTCGCTGCCCTTCACGCCCACCCATCGCGACGGCAAGCTGTATGGCCGGGGCGCGGCCGACATGAAGACGTCGATTGCCGCTTTCGTGGTGGCGGTCGAAGAATTCGTGGCCGAACACGCGGACCATCGAGGTTCGATCGCGTTCCTGATCACCAGCGACGAGGAAGGCCCGGCCACCGATGGCACGGTCGTCGTGTGCAACCTGCTCAAGGAACGGGGCGAAACGCTCGATTACTGCATCGTGGGCGAGCCGACGTCCGATGAGACGCTGGGCGACATCATCAAGAACGGCCGCCGCGGCTCGCTGTCGGGCAAGCTGACCATCAAGGGCGTGCAGGGCCACATCGCCTACCCGCAGCTGGCGCGCAACCCGATCCACCTGGCCGCGCCGGCGCTGGCCGAACTGGTGGCCGAGGTCTGGGACAAAGGCAACGAGTACTACCTGCCCACGTCGTGGCAGATGTCCAACATCAACGCCGGCACGGGCGCCAACAACGTCATTCCGGGCGAGATGGTCATCGACTTCAACTTCCGCTTTTCCACGGCCAGCACCCACGAGGAACTCAAGCGCCGCGTGCACGCGATCCTGGACAAACATGGCCTGCACTACGAACTGACATGGGCGCTGAGCGGCCTGCCGTTCCTTACCCCGCGCGGCACCCTGAGCGACGCGTTATCGAACGCGATCAGGTCGGAAACGGGCGTGGAGACGGAATTGTCCACCACCGGCGGCACCTCGGACGGGCGCTTTATCGCCCAGATCTGCCCCCAGGTGATAGAATTCGGCCCTCCCAACGCCAGCATCCACAAGATCGACGAGCATATCGAGCTGCGTTACGTCGATCCGCTCAAGAACATTTACCGCCGCACGCTGGAAAACCTGCTGGCCTGACGCCGTGCGCCCGGCACTTTACCGAACGAGATAGTCATGAATACCACTCCTTTCACCACGCCGCGCGACCTGCTGCGCTACGCTGTCACCCGTTTCAATACGGCCAAGCTGTTCTTCGGCCATGGCAGCGTGGAGGCGTTCGACGAAGCCGCTTACCTGATCCTGCACACGCTCAAGCTGCCGCTGGACCGCCTCGATCCCTTCCTCGATGCGAAGCTGCTGCCGGAAGAAGTGGCGTCGGTGCTGGCCGTGATCGCGCGCCGCACGGACGAACGCGTGCCGGCCGCCTACATCACCAACGAGGCATGGCTGGGCACCTACAGCTTCTATGTCGACGAGCGCACCATCGTGCCGCGCTCCTTCATCGCCGAGCTGATTCCCGAGTATTTCGCGCCGTGGGTCAATTCGCCCGACAACATCGAAAACATCCTGGAACTGTGCACGGGCTCCGGCTGCCTGGCCATCATGATGGCCGACGCCTTCCCGGACGCGCACGTGGATGCCGTGGACATCTCGGCCGACGCGCTGGAAGTGGCGAAGAAAAACGTCGCCACCTACGAGCTGGAAGACCGCCTGACGCTGATCGAGTCCGACCTGTACGCCAACGTGCCGGCCAAAAAATATGACCTGATCATCACCAATCCGCCGTACGTCAACTCGTCGTCGATGAGCAAGCTGCCGATGGAGTATCGCGCCGAGCCCGAACTCGCGCTCGACGGCGGCAAGGACGGCATGGACCTGGTGCGCCGCATCGTGGCCGGCGCCGCCGAACGCCTGACCGACGACGGCATCCTGATCGTCGAAATCGGCAACGAAAAAGAATTTGCCGAAGCAGCCTTCGGCGAGATGGGCCTGACCTGGCTCACCACAAGCAATGGCGACGACATGGTATTCCTGCTCACCGCCGACCAGCTCAAACTGTAAAAGAACCATATGATCCGCTTCATACAAGTAAGCCTGATGCGCGGCACCAAGCCGCTGCTGGAACAAGTCGACGTCACCCTCAACCCGGGCGACAAGATCGGCCTGATCGGCGCCAATGGCGCCGGCAAATCGAGCCTGTTCGCCATGATGCGCGGCGAGCTCCATCCCGACCAGGGCGAGATCGACTTCCCGGCCAAGTGGCGCGTGGCCCACGTGGCCCAGGAAACCCCGCCGCTGGAACGCGCGGCACTCGATTACGCGATCGACGGCGACGTCGGCCTGCGCAAGCTCGAAGCCGAACTGGCGCGCCTGGAAGCGGCGCCCGAGTCCTCCGAAAACGGCATCGCCATCGGTAACCTGTATAGCGCGCTGGCCGACGCCGACGCCTACACCGTGCAGTCGCGCGGCGAGCAGCTGCTGCTTGGCCTGGGTTTTACCATCGAACAGATGCAGCGTCCCGTGTCGAGCTTCTCGGGCGGCTGGCGCATGCGCCTGAACCTGGCGCAGGCGCTGATGTGCCCTTCCGACCTGCTGCTGCTCGATGAACCGACCAATCACCTGGACCTGGACGCGATCATCTGGCTCGAGGACTGGCTCAAACGCTATCCCGGCACCTTGTTGATCATCTCCCACGATCGCGACTTCCTCGACGAAGTGGTGAACGTGGTGGTGCACATCGACGAGCGCAAGCTGAAACGCTACTCGGGCAACTACTCGTCGTTCGAGCGTCAGCGCGCAGCGCAAATGATCCTGGCTGCAGGCGCCCTGGAAAAGCAGCAGCGCAAGCGCGCCCACCTGGAATCGTTCGTCAATCGCTTCAAGGCGCAGGCCTCCAAGGCCCGCCAGGCGCAAAGCCGCATGAAGGCGCTGGCCAAGATGGAAGAACTGGCGCCGCTGCGCGCGGCCGCCGAATTCTCGTTCGAATTCCGCGAGCCGCTCAGCGCACCGAATCCGCTGCTGGTCATGGAAGACGTCGATGCCGGCTACAAGATCGAGAACGAGAAGACGGGCGAGATCACCACCAAGACCATCGTCAACGACATCAAGTTCTCGCTGCAGATCGGCCAGCGCATTGGCCTGCTGGGGGTGAACGGCGCCGGTAAATCGACGCTGATCAAGACCATCGCCGGCGAACTGGCGCCACTCTCCGGCGACGCCACCATCGGCAAGGGTCTCAACATCGGCTACTTCGCCCAGCACCAGGTGGAGATGCTGCGCCACGACGAATCGCCGCTGTGGCACCTGGCGAAGATCGCGCCGACCGTGCGCGAACAGGAACTGCGCAACTTCCTGGGCGGCTTCAACTTCCCGGGCACCATGGTCACCAGTTCCATCGCGCCGTTCTCTGGCGGCGAAAAGGCGCGCCTGGCGCTGGCGCTGATCGTGTGGCAGCGTCCAAATTTGCTGCTGCTCGATGAACCGACCAATCACCTGGACCTGGAAACGCGCGAGGCGCTGACCGAAGCGCTGGCGCAGTTCGAAGGCACGCTGGTCGTCGTCTCCCACGATCGCCACCTGCTGCGCGCCACCACCGACGAATTCATCATCGTCGCCGACGGCAAGCTGCAGCCGTTCGATGGCGACCTCGATGACTACAAGGACTGGCTGTTCAAGACCAAGCTGGGTAAAGGCACGGACGTGCTGCCGGCTGCGGGCAAAGCCAACAAGACCGACTTCCCTGTCGCCTCGCCGGTCGCCGTTTCCGCCGCTCCCGCCGTCAACACCAAGGACCAGAAACGCAAGGAAGCCGAGGACCGTCAGCGCCTGGCCGCGCTGCGCAAGCCGATCGAGCAAAAGGTCAAGCGCCTGGACGAGCAGATCGCCAAGCGCAGCGCGCAGAAGGCGGAAGTCGATGGCAGGCTGGCGGACGCCGGGATCTATGACGCGGCCAACAAGGCCAAGTTGAAGCAGGCGCTGGCCGACCAGAGCTTCTTCACCAAGGATCTGGGCGAACTGGAAGCGCAGTGGCTGGAGCTGCAGGAGCAGCTCGAAGCGCTGGCGTAGGAAGTCGGCTTCAGGAAGTTTGTTTCACGCCGCCTGACGTGGCGAGCAAGGCACTTTGCGGATCGACATCAGCTTGTCGATATCGACCACGATCAGGCGGCGGCCATCCACCTCGCACAGGCCGAGCAGGTAATCGACCGCCGGCCGTCCGGCACTGGCGGCGTTCCCGGGAATCGGCTGCAGCTGATCCACCGTGAGCGACACGATGTCGGTCACGCCATCGACCACCATCCCCATCACGCAGCTCGACAGCTTCAGGATGATCACGTCCGTGCGCGGATCGTGGTGTGGCGGGCGCGGGCCGAAGGCAATGCGCATATCGACGATGGGCATGATCACGCCGCGCGAGACGGCCACGCCGCCG
>JBEVMD010000497.1:0-9178 GCA_040508835.1 Duganella sp.
CGTGGACAAGCTCATGCCCTTGACATCGGGGACGCCATCGGCCGACCAGCGCAGCTTGGCAAAGCAGGTGCGTCCTTCCGGCGCGTATTCCTCGTCGCGCTGGCGCGCCGGTCCGGCCGGCGAGCCATGGTGCTCGAGCAGCAGCGCGGAGACCTGGGCGACGTCGAACGGCAGCAGGTACACGTCGCGCGGCTGGCCGTCATACCGCGACCAGGGCGCCACGTCCGGGTGCGATGCCGAAACAAAAAACCGCGACCGCTTGTCGTCCTGCGCAGACTCGATTTGATCGTCCAGGTCGTAATGATTGAAGAACTCGATGCAATGCCAATAATCGAGGACGTTTTGAGCGAGCTGGTCTGTCATTGAGGATGCCACGGTACCGGGAAAGAGAGCGATTGTAACGCCCATGCAGACTGCGGCAACCTTATTTGCGCCCGGTCAGCCGCCCCAGCCACTTGAGCGCGGCGCGCTTGTTGGCCTTGAGCGTGTAGTCGAGCATGGCGAACTGTTCGTCCAGCGCTTCCTGCATCACGCTGGCCGGATCGGCCGGCAGCAGTTTCAGGTACGCGTCCGCCTCGCCGTATTCGCGGTGGATTTCCATGCCCGCCTTTTTGGCGATATGCATCATGGTCTTGTTGGACGACAGGCAGTGCATGTATAAGGTGTCGACGTCGTTGTTGCGGCAGTGGATGGCGGCGCGCTCGAACATTCTGGAGCCGACGCCGATGCCGCGCGCGCTGGCGCTCACCGACACGCCGAATTCCGCCACCCGCGCCTTGTCCGTCACCGCGCCGTGCGCCGCGTCGCGCGGGGCAAACGCCAGGTGGCCCACGGACACCAGCCGGAACCGGCGGTTGTACACGCCAAACACCACGTCGCGCGCAAAGTCGATGTGGTTCACGTACTGCTCGACCTGCGGATCGGGCAGCGCGGTGCCAAAGCGCAGCAGGCGATCGGCCGGCTCCAGGCCCAGGAAATGGCGCAGCATGCGGCGCCGGTCGCGCGGGTGCAGCGCCTTGACCAGCACCCGGGGACGGTATTTGCCGTCGCGGGTCTGGCTCCAGCGGCGCAGCGGATTCTGGAACAGGTCGATCGGCTCCATGGCTACCCCGGCCGCCGGCAGTCAGATGTGCCCCACCGGCTCGGGGTCGTACCCCGTGCGGGGCACGACCCCGGCTGGCCGTGCGGGTCAATCGTTGTTGTCGGCATCATCGGCATCATCGGCATGGATGGCCAGCTTGACGGCTTTGACGCGCGCGCGGTGCACGGCTTCAGGGATGCGTTGCGGGTTGTCGCGGCAGGCTTGCGCAATTTCGCCCGCGTTCACGCCACGGGCAGCGGCCATGGCCGTTTCCAGATACGGCCCTTGCGGGAACGGCGCATCCTGGTAACTGGCGGACGGGCCGGTGCGCCCGCGCGAATCGCATTCGGTCGCCAGCAGCATCTGCGAAAACCGCGCGGGCTTGCGGAACGCGTCGCACCGTTCCAGCAGCTTGACGATGGTGTTGGCCCGCAGTTGCAAGGCGCGGCCCACGTTGCCGTGTTCGCGCGCGGTCATCACGGCCAGGTCGCGGCAGTCGGTGGGCACGCGCAGGCGCTTGCACACCTGCTCCACCAGTGTCACGCCCAGCTCCTCGTGGCCGTGGTGCGCGGGCCAGTTGGCGGACGGCGTCACGCCCTTGCCCAGGTCGTGCACCAGGCACGCAAAGCGCGTGGGCAGTTCCAGCTTCGCTTGCGCGGCGCAGTCGATCACCTGCTGGATGTGGGCGCCCGTGTCGATCTCGGGATGCCATTTTTCCGGCTGCGGCACGCCCCACAATACGTCGAGCTCCGGCAGGATGCGCGCCAGCGCGCCGCAGTCGCGCAGCACTTCGAGCATGCGCGACGGCGCGCGTTCCATCAGCCCGCGCGACAGTTCCTGCCACACGCGTTCCGGCACCAGCGCATCGACCTCGCCCTGCTCCACCATCTGCCGCATCAAGGCATTGGTCTCGGGCGCCACGCGGAAGTCGGCGTAGCGCGCGGCAAAGCGGGCCACGCGCAGGATGCGCACCGGGTCTTCGGCAAACGCATTGGACACGTGGCGGAAAATGCGCGCGGCGATATCGCGCTGACCATTGAACGGATCGGTAAGCGTGCCGTCGGGGGCGCGGGCTATCGCGTTGATGGTGAGATCGCGCCGCACCAGGTCTTCTTCCAGCGTGACGTCGGCGGACGTGTGGAACACGAAGCCTTTATAGCCGGGCGCCGTCTTGCGCTCGGTGCGCGCCAGCGCGTACTCTTCCTGCGTCTGCGGGTGCAGGAACACGGGAAAATCCTTGCCCACCGGGCGGAAGCCCTGCGCCAGCATGTCGTCCGGCGTGGCGCCGACGACCACGTGGTCATGGTCCTTGACGGGCAGGCCGAGCAGCTCGTCGCGCACGGCGCCGCCTACAACATAAATCTTCATCGTCAATCCGGCAGGTCGGCGTCGTGCTTGTCCGCCGTTTCGGTTTCGGCCAGCGCCTCGGCCACCCAGCGGGCGACAGCAGGTTGCGCCAGCACGCGCTGGCAGTACGCGTCCAGCGCGGGCGCCAGCGATACGCCGTACGTGCGGAAGCGCAGGACCACGGGCGCAAAATAAGCGTCGGCAATCGAGAAATCGCCGAACAAGAACTGGTGGTGGCCAAAGCGCGACAGGCACTCTTCCCAGATTTCGCTGATGCGGCCGATGTCCGCTTGCGCGCCATTGGTGCGGCCCTTGCCGGGCAGGCTGGCGCGGATATTCATCGACATGGCGGTGCGCAGGTCGGTAAAACCGCAATGCATTTCGGCGCAGATCGAGCGGGCCATCGCGCGCGCAGCCACGTCCTGCGGCCACAGGTGCAGCTCGGGGAACTGTTCGGCCAGGTATTCCACGATGGCCAGGCTGTCCCAGATCGTGATTTCGCCGGCCAGCAGCACCGGTACCCGGCCGCAGGCCGAGTAGTCGCCGATGCGGTTGGCGGTGTCGGGCTGGTCGAGCAGGATGCGCACTTCCTGGAACGGGATGCCGAAGGCCGTCATGGCCACCCATGGCCGCATCGACCAGGACGAATAGTTTTTATTGCCGATGACGAGGGTCAGGCCCGGCGAGCGCGCCGCCGTCAGGGCGTTGGCGAGGCCGGGATCGAGTTGGGTAGTCTGCATGATGCTTCCGTAGTGTGGAAAAATTCAACGGGCGAACGAGGATTCCTGTTCTTCCTGTTCGGTATAGCCTTTGGGCGTGACGACGCCGATGCGCGCCTTGAGCGACTGCGGCCGGCCTTCGAACAGCGCGGCGTAGTAGTTCGCATTGGACATCACGTTCTTGACGTACGTTCGGGTCTCGAAAAACGGGATCGATTCGATGAACACGGCCGACTCCATCGGCTTGTCCAGCGCCGCGCGCCAGGTGCGCGAGCGTCCCGGTCCCGCGTTGTAGGCGGCCGTGGCCAGCACCTGCGAGCCGTCCATATTGCCCAGCACGATGTTCAGGTAGTTCGTGCCCAGCATGATGTTGGTCTTCACATCGGACAGCATGTCCTGCGCGAAGTCGGCCAGGCCCAGTTTTTTTGCCACCCAGCGCCCGGTGGACGGCATCACCTGCATCAGGCCCGACGCACCCACGTGCGATTGCGCGTCCATGATGAAGCGCGACTCCTGCCGGATCAGGCCATACACCCAGGCCTTGTCCAGGCCCAGCGTCTTGGTGGCCGGGTGCATGATGTCGTCGTGCGGCGACGGGAAGCGCTGGGTGTAATCGACCAGCACGCGGGTGCGGTCCGACGTGTTGACCATGCGGTCGAGGATGTGGTTCTGGCGCGCGAATTCGGCGGCGGCCAGGTGTTCGCGTTCGCTCAGGCCGCGCAGGCCCCAGTTCCATTCGCGCGTGCCCTCGAAGCGCAGCCGCATGCCGAAGAATTTCAGCGCGCGCTGGAAGTTCGGGTTGGCGGCAATCGGCGCGATTTCGGCCGCGGTGATCGCCATGCCGGGCGGCGGAATCGACACCAGCCGGCCGGTTTCCTCCAGCGCCAGCTGTCCGTAGAAATTGGGCTGGTCGGCAATCGTGTTGAACAGGCGCAGGGCCTCGCCGCTCGGCGGGCTGGTGTCGCCGCCGTCGGCCATCAGCGCGCGCGCCTTCCAGTAGATCCAGGTGGGGTCGTCGCGCAGGATGGGCGGCATGGCGTCGATATTGCTGTGCACCTGGCGCCAGTCGCCGTTGCGCAGCGCGATGCGGGTGCTCCATTGCGCCTGGTCGATCGACAGCGGCGCACCGTTGGCGCGCTTCCAGTAGCCGGTGGTGTCGTCCGACAGCGAGTACGACGACTGCAGCGCAATCGCGGCCCACGCTTCGCGCTGCTCCTGCGCGGTGAGGCTGGATGCGGATTTGTTGAGCGCCAGCGTGGCCAGCTTGACGCTGGTCTTGGCCAGCCGGCCCAGCGCCACGATGAAGATTTCGTGTTCGGTGCGGCCGCTGCCGGCGCCCTTGGCGGCAGCGACGGCCGGCAGGTCCACCGCCTGCACGGCTTTCTTTTCATTCCCGCCCAGCAGCGCGACGATGCGGCGCGCCTGGCCGGTGGCGTTCATCTCGCCCGACAGGCGCAGTTGCGCATACAGGTCTTCGGCATCGAACTGGCGCGCCTGGTACAGGGTGCCGATCAGGCCCGCGCACGGTTCACCATAACCATTGGGGGAAATCAGGAGCGTGCGCGCCTCGGCCGCCACGTTCTGGCCCTTGATCGCGCGCGATTGCAGCGCGTAGCATTTCACTTGCAGGTCGTCGTTGAGGACGAACAGCGGCAGCTGCTCGTCGAACGTGGTCCAGTCGCGCGTGCGGCCCAGTTCCAGCAACCAGTCGTTGCGCAGGCGGTCGACGATGGCCTGGCCTTGGTAGCGCTGCATGAAGCTGCGGATTTCCGCCTGCGAGGCGTCCGTCAACCGCGATTTGAGCCGATAATAATCGACGTACGACGGTATCGAATAATTGGTCAGGCGCGCGGCATAGAATGCCACCTTGGAAGCATCGTCCTTGCGCACGGCGTCGCGCATCAGCAGGAAGGCGTCGTCCTCGCGCCGGGATTCGTCGCCGATATCCTCGGCATGGGCAAATGCAGTAAGGGCGACCACCACCGCCCCGGCGATCCATTTCGAAACGGAAATCAATGTGCAACTCTCTATAGTCTTGAACCTCAGTCGAACCAACCATGACCAGCGACCCTAGAATACCACGCAGCACAAGCGAAGCAACAGCCCCGTCCGCACCGGGCAAGGCAGATTTAAGGCAGCAGTTGCTGACTGCGCGCCGGGCCATGGATGCCGCCACGCGCGCGCAGTGGGATGACGCCATCGCCCGCCAGGTCGTGGCGTGGTGGCAAGCCAACAAGCCGGCCACGCTCGGGGTGTACTGGCCGCTGCAAGGCGAGCCGGACCTGTCGGCGGCGTATGCGCAGCTTGAACGCCTGGGCGCGCGCCTGCTGCTGCCGGTGGTGGTGGCGCGCGACGCCGCGCTGGAATTTGCCGACTGGCGCGTGGGCGAAGCGATGGTCAGGGATGCGATGGGGGTGGCGGTGCCGGCCGACTTGCGGTTACGCGCGTACCCGGCGGCGTTGCTGGTGCCGTGTTTGGGGTTTAATGCGGAGGGATACCGGCTCGGGTATGGCGGGGGCTTCTATGACCGCACGCTGGCAAGGACGCCGCGTCCGCACACGGTTGGCATTGCGTATGCGCGCTTGCAGGTGGCGTTTGCGGCGGATTTGCATGATGTGCCGCTCGATATGGTCATCACCGAAGCGGATTGAAGGTTCCATGGATCCCCGCGTGCGCGGGGCGGTCCGCCGCTGCGGTCCATGCTGAGCATGCAGAACTACACCAACCGCTGCCACAACGCCGTCGTCGCCGCCGCCTGGTTCATGCTATAGAAATGCAAACCCGGCGCGCCGCCGGCCAATAAACGCTGGCCCAGCTGCGCCACCACGTCCAGTCCGAACGCCTTGATCGATGCCGAGTCGTCGCCGAAGCTGGCCAGCTTCAGGCGCACCCAGCGGGGGATTTCCGCGCCGCACATGTCGGAAAACCGCATCAGCTGCGTGTAGTTCAAAATCGGCATGATGCCCGGCACGATCGGGACGTCGATGCCCAGCTTGCGGGTTTGTTCCACAAACTGGAAATACGCGTCCGCATTATAAAAATACTGGGTGATCGCGGCGTTGGCGCCGGCCTTGATCTTGCGCTCGAACGCCAGCAGGTCGTCCTGCGGCGAACGCGCCTGCGGGTGCACCTCGGGGTACGCCGCCACTTCGATATGGAACCAGTCGCCCGTCTCCTGGCGGATGAACTCGACCAGCTCGCTGGCGTAGCGGAACTCGCCGGCCGCGCCGTAGCCGCTGGGCAGGTCGCCGCGCAGCGCCACGATGCGGCGGATGTTGTGCGACTTGAATTCGTCCAGGATGGCGCGGATCGACGCGCGGGTGCCGCCCACGCACGACAGGTGCGGTGCGGCGTCCTCGCCGGCGGCCAGGATTTCCACCACCGTGTCGAGCGTGCCGCGCTGGGTGCTGCCGCCGGCGCCGAACGTCACGGAAAAATACTTGGGTTTCAGCTCGGACAGCTTGGCGCGCGTGGCGCGCAGCTTTTCCGCTCCTTCCGCCGTCTTGGGCGGAAAGAATTCGATACTGAAATTATGATTAGCCATCTGTTTTCTTCAAAAGTAAGGTAGACAGGGCCCAGGAAATTACGCTGTACAACAGTGCGCCACCGATGGCGGACAGGAAGCTGTCGACGCTAAAGCCAGGCACGAATTGCGCCGCCAGCCAGAACGAAAAGCCATTGATGATGAAGATAAACAAGCCCAGCGACATGACGGTCACGGGCAGCGTCAGGATCACGAGCACGGGGCGGATCAGCGTATTGACCAGGGCCAGTACGAGAGCGGCAAAGAGGGCGGCGCTAATGCTTGTGACATTGACGGAATGCATCAGGTAAGGGATGACCAGCAGGGCCACCGCATTGATTAACCAGGTAAGGACCAAACGCATCATAGAGTTCTCGCTGCTGAAAATGTAGGCTGATAAAAAACGAGGCCGGCGAATTGTCACCGACCTCGCTCAGACCGTTAATTAATAACGGTAGTGGTCAGGCTTGTACGGACCTTCGACCGTCACGCCGATGTAGGCGGCTTGCTCGGCCGTCAGCTCGGACAGTTGCGCGTTCAGCTTTTTCAGCTGCAGGCGCGCGACTTTTTCGTCCAGGTGTTTCGGCAGCACATACACACCGACCGGATATTTGCCAGTGTTGGCGTACAGCTCGATCTGGGCGATGGTCTGGTTCGCAAACGACGAGCTCATCACGTACGACGGGTGGCCCGTGCCGCAACCGAGGTTCACCAGGCGGCCTTCGGCCAGCAGGATGATGCGCTTGCCCGAGGGGAAGATCACGTGATCGACCTGTGGCTTGATGTTTTCCCAGGTGTATTTCTTGAGCGCGGCAACATCGATCTCGTTGTCGAAGTGGCCGATGTTGCAGACGATGGCCTGGTCCTTCATCTTGAGCATGTGCTCTTCGGTCAGGATGTGATAGTTGCCGGTGCAGGTGACGAAAATGTCGCCGTGTTCGGCAGCGTAATCCATGGTCACCACGCGGTAGCCTTCCATCGCGGCCTGCAGCGCGCAGATCGGATCGATCTCGGTGACCCACACCTGCGCCGACAGCGCGCGCATGGCCTGGGCCGAGCCCTTGCCCACGTCGCCGTAACCGGCAATCACGGCCACCTTGCCGGCGATCATGACGTCGGTGGCACGCTTGATGCCATCGACCAGCGATTCGCGGCAACCGTACAGGTTGTCGAACTTCGACTTGGTCACGGAATCGTTGACGTTAATGGCCGGGAAGGCCAGCTTGCCCTCCTTGTGCATCTGGTACAGGCGGTGCACGCCGGTGGTGGTTTCTTCGGTCACGCCCAGGATTTCCGGCAGGCGTTTCGAATACCAGGTCGGGTCGACCAGCAGGTGCTGCTTGATCGAGTTGTACAGGCAGACTTCTTCTTCCGAGGTCGGGTTGGCCAGCACCGACAGATCGGTTTCCGCGCGCACGCCCAGGTGCAGCAGCAGCGTGGCGTCGCCACCATCGTCGAGGATCATGTTCGAGTAGACAGCCTTGCCGTCGACACTCGGCCATTCGAAGATGCGGTGCGTGTATTCCCAGTAGTCGTCCAGCGACTCGCCCTTGATGGCAAACACCGGCGTGCCCGCAGCTGCGATGGCGGCGGCAGCATGGTCTTGCGTGGAATAGATGTTGCAAGAGGCCCAGCGCACCTGCGCGCCCAGGGCTTCCAGGGTCTGGATCAGGACGGCCGTCTGGATGGTCATGTGGATCGAGCCGGTAATGCGCGCGCCTTTCAGGGGCTGCGCTGCCGCGAATTCTTCGCGGATGGCCATCAGGCCAGGCATTTCCGTTTCAGCGATCTTGATTTCTTTGTCGCCCCATGCGGCCAAGGTGATATCGGCGATGGTGTAGTCGTGTTGCGATTTGAGTACGGCGTTCATCACGCCCTCCTTTCAGTTAGAAAAAAGTAACGTGAGCGCGGTTGCAGATTCCGAGCCTGGCGAATGGATTCGTCGCAGCGCTCCTCGGAAGGTGCATTCTAGCATCGTTGTTCGGCGATGCGCATGCAAAATTGGATTCCCGCCTGCGCGGGAATGACGGAGCAACGGGCGTGGACTGGCGGTATTGCAAACATTATCCGCCGCATTCAAATCCGTCATCCCGCATCGGCGGACCGCCGCCCAGGCGGGGATCCAATTTGAACTTATTACTTGAGGCCAGCCGCATCGCGCAGGATGGCAGCCTTGTCGGTGTGCTCCCACGTGAATTCCGGCTCTTCGCGGCCGAAGTGGCCGTACGCGGCGGTCTTGGCGTAGATCGGGCGCAGCAGGTCCAGCATCTGCACGATGCCTTTCGGACGCAGATCGAAGTGTTCCATCACCAGCTTGGCGATTTGCTCGTCGGGAATCACGCCCGTGCCTTCCGTGTACACGGTGATGTTGATCGGACGGGCCACGCCAATTGCGTACGACACCTGCACCTGGCACTGTCGCGCCAGGCCGGCAGCCACCACGTTCTTGGCCACGTAGCGGGCGGCTTACGCTGCCGAACGGTCCACCTTGGTTGGATCCTTGCAGGA